>JAGRMX010000188.1 GCA_020441025.1 Leptospiraceae bacterium | reverse complement strand
TCATATCCGCCCCTGATCAGGAAATTCGGGACAGAATTCCGTTTCCATGCAGTCTGTAAACATTATGTCGCAAAAATGCAACCTTAAAATGTCCCGATACTCATATTAACCATCGGACGAAGAATATTCTGAATTTTTTTCCGGCGGTTGCAGCCAGCTTTCCCGCCATTTATGCGAGCGGGCCTGCCAGTGCAATCGACGATCGCGATTGCAGAGCAGCTCCTCGGACACCTCCGCGCAAAGCTCGGAAAGTTCGTGCCCCAGAATCAATAGACGTTCACTCTGTTGCTCGGGAAAGTGCATGGCAACAATGATATTATCGACCGGAAACGGTGATTGTCTGTAATCCGATTTCAACCGACTCTTTCAGGGATGTCATTGTTTTTTTTATAGAGTCATCGCAAAACCGCGATGGTGTGGCTATGATTGGAGACTTGAGTGCGGCGGGAGGATGAAATGAGCGATCCAATTCGCATACGGGACGTGCGGGCAATTCTGGAACAACTGGCTCCGGAAAGCCTGGCGGAAGATTATGATAATGTGGGCCTGTTGGTCGGAGAAGCGGACACACCGGTTCGGGGCATACTGGTGGCTCTGGACATAACCCCGGAAGTTCTCGAAGAAGCGCGTGATCAGGGTGCCAACCTGGTCATCAGTCATCATCCCATCTGGTTTCGACCGCGAAGCTCGCTGAACGGTAACGATTTTGTCAGCAACCAGATTTTATACGCAATTCGAAATGATTTATGTCTATATGCCTGCCATACCAACCTGGATAACGTCGGCGCCGGCGTGAATCGAGTCATTGTGAATCGACTGGGTTTGCGGAACGTTTCCATTCTGGAGCCGAGACCGGGGCAACACGGTGATTCACCGATCTGTGATTGTGGTTCCGGTATGATTGGCGAGCTACCCGAATCGATTCCGGTAGAATCATTTTTGCGACTCGTTGCGGAGCAATTCGAAGCCGGTTGTATTCGTTATGCTCCGTCACATCATACTCATATTCAACGAGTGGCGGTGTGCGGCGGGGCTGGCAGTTTTTTGCTGGATGTCGCGATGGCGCAGGGTGCGGACGCCTTCATGACCGCCGATGTTACCTATCACAAATTTTTTGACGCCATGGGACAGATCCTCTATCTGGATGTCGGACATTATGAATCGGAACAATTTACCGGCGAAATTCTATTGGAATATATTCACCGGCATTTACCCGACGTATCGATTGTTAGAACAAAAACGAAAACTAATCCCGTACGTTACTTTGTATCACCTTGAAGGCGGACGTCATTTCCGGAAATACCTGGTTGATCGCATAGTGTCCATTGTGTAAATTGTCATCATGTACAGACCAATGCATAATAATGCGGGTATACGTCGGCTGATCTTTGTTTTAAGTATTGCTTTCTTATTTCTGGCATCCGGTTCCGGCAGCGCGCAGGAAACTACGGACAGTGAAGCGGAAGTGAGTAACCTGAAGGCCTTTCCGGCAGCCGGTCCGCAACTGGCCCGCATACTGGAACAGGGCGTCATTCGTATCGGACTACAGCGGAATTATAAACCCTTTCATCTGGAATCGACCGAGTACCCGGGCATCGATGTGGAGATCGCCAAAGCGCTGGCCCAGTCGCTGGGTGTGCAGGTCGAGTATCATTATGGCGATGTCGCTCAATTGATCGCCATGGTGAATGCTGAACCGGGTAGCGGCGCTTCTATTGATATTGCTCTGGGTGGTATTTCATCCGGATTGGTACGCGCTCGCTATGTTGTATTCAGCGATCCTTACATGATTACAACACCCGCCGCACTGTTGAATCGGCAAATGCTGCCGCCCGAATCGGGCACGGAAGATTTTCCCCGCCGCAAAATAGAAAGTCTGGCGGATCTACGTTTTCTACCGCGATTGACAATCGGCGTCAAGGCGGGCACGGTGAATGAGCGACTGTTGCGTTCGGACGCGATTTTTGAAAAGCATACCGTGCAACCTTTTGCCGACCGAGAAGAATTATTGCAGGCGCTCATTGACGGCGATGTAGACGCGCTCGTAGCGGATGAGGTGCGTATACGCGCCATTGTGATTCAGAACCGTCAATTACTGAGTCGCTTCAGTACGTTGACCAATGTGTATCGTGAAGAGCATATCAGCATGGCCCTGCATCCAGGCGATCCCGCTTTTCTGAATTATGTTAATTTTTTCATTAAGGAGCTACATCGCACCGGTAAGCTATCTCGTTTGCGTGAGGTTTATCTGGAGAACGGCGAGTGGGCCGATTGACACGCCGGCAAGCGTATCAATGTAATTCGGAGAAGCCATTTGCGAAACCGGCGTTCTTGAAGTGATATTAATGTTTATATAATTTTTCCGGAGCGGTAATGAATTTCTCGAGCTCAAAGATATATGCTGACCGAATTAAATTATTAACAATTTTCTGGATTGGTTTGCTTTTAACCGGCCCGCTTGTAGCGCAGGATGTGGATGGATTGGCGGATCAATTTTCCTATGATGGTGACGTACGCGCGCGGGGGATTTTTCTATGGCGCGATTTGCCGCTGCCATCCGCGCCCGTCTCGGAAGATGATCCGCGTACAGAACAGGGCTATGACGAATACTTTTTCTGTAAGGATTACCCGACATACTGCAATTCCGACGGTCGCAAGGATTCACCACGCCATGAACAGCAGGATTTTTACGGCATGCGCTTCCGGTTGAATCTCGCGTTTCGGCCCACATCGTATGCGGATATACTCTATGGTGTCGAAGTAGGTGAACTGATATTTGGTCGGGAGAGTCAGAAATACGGTCCCGGCAGCGGCGGGCGCGGGGCCGGTCGCACCAACCTGGAAACACGTCAGCTTATTTTTCGCCTGCACAATGAAGCCGATACCGTATCCGGATCGGTGGGTGTTTTCAGTTTGAGTACGCCGAACGGTATAGTGCTGGCGACCAGCGGTGCGGGCGTGCGAGGCGTATATGAAGAGCCGTCTATTGATTCTTCATTCGAGGGAATCTATGTGCGTTCGGTGGACAACTCCCGCATCGACGGCGATTCCAACGGCTTTTCTGATGATAACTTTGTTGATATAGAACTGGGCGTTGCGCGCTGGAAATGGGCCGGTGTCAGCTGGCTACGATCGGAATTGTACGGCGTATATCGCGTGGATGACGACCCCTCTGCAAGTGACGATACCGATTCAGATCAGGAAACATCCCGCATGTACTGGGGTGGTCTGCATTTGAATTTTAATTTCGGCACCTGGGGATTTTTACTGCATGGAGTCGGTAACTGGGGCCGTTTTCATCGACCGCTGTCGGACGATCCGTTCAAAGATCGTTATGAATTCACCGAGCCGTTTCAGTCGTACTTAACCGAAGCACTCAAGCCGCCGTTACGCGAACAATACCGGGTAAATGCCGGCGCGGGGGAAGCGCGCATCTGGTACTATGTTACCGATTGGATTGAAGTGTCACTGATTGCCGCCGGAGGATCCGGTCGCGCGCCGGGGGATGTGGAACCGGACGGCACATCCATCGACTATCGACCGGATCAATTTCGTACCGCCGGTTCCGGTTACCAGTTTTCTGAAATCGCGCTGGATGGTTCCGGCGGTTACAGTATCTTTTCCGCCGGGCGTCTCACCGGTGTGATAGCGCAGGGCGCATCGGTGGACTTTCAGGTGCTGGAAACACTCTCCCTGTTTATTGCCTATTTTCATATCGAGGCGCTGCGTACTCCCACCATCGATTACAATCAAAATTATACGGCGCGTTTCAATCAACGTAAGCCGACCAACTACCTGGGCAAGGAGTGGAATGCCGCCCTGACCTGGAAGTACTCAACCGATCTGGATGTGGTCTTTAAGCTGGCCACGTTTGATGCCGGAAGCGGTTATAAGGCGTTGCAGGATGTGGAATACGGCGACGATTTGTTTGAAAGCCAGTTTTATATCACGCAGAAATTTTAAATTGCTGTGGCTACCGGCTATTGATACGGGCTTTTGGATCAATCGGGCTCTTTCACTGATTATGATGTGCGCGCGACATGTTGGCAAAATTCTGAAATTGAAAAAATCCGATAGTCAATACTCCGATAAGCGGTCCTCCCAAAAATAGGATTGTATTGATTTCATTAAAAAGTACATAGTTTGCGTCGGGTTTCAATAGTTCCAGTACGTAGAACGGTGCAATGAATCCAATCCAGAAGAAAGCAAGCAACGCAAATGTCAGGATCGGATAATGCCATAAATGTCCGGAGCGTCCGTGCATTCGGATGCAAATTAAGGCCATAAGCAATATGAATATTGAATACGCGATCACAATATTACGCATTTCGGTATTGCACAGTTCAATGAACTCCGGCGTAGGATTCATATAATCACAACTGGGCGCCAGCGGTAGCAAAGGTAAATCGATGATTGACTTGCTTAGCACTGCAAGCGGCAGATAGAGAGTCACCAGTACGAATAAAACTGCGATAATTATGGATCGAAATGAATACATATGGCTGAATTTGCACTTCATGATGCCGGGCCGTGCGTAGTTCGTAATATTTTTAGTCTATAACTTGATTAAAACCGGAAAACAAAAAGTTTCGTCACATCTAACTCAATTCACCTGCGTTAGAATTGGTAATATTTATTGAATTTCGAATTAACGGGAATTTAAAATCTGATCCAGAGCGGCCTTTTTACGACGGGATAAACGCAAATACTCATTGGCTTCCCCGTTGCCCGGTTGAACCAACAAAATATTTTCAAAAATCTCAATGGCACGATCATACTCGCGACCATTATAAGCGTCGATGCCGGTTTCGATCAAACCCGGAATTTGCGGCAAAATCGATTGGCGTAGCGCGTTCAGTTCGGCCTGTGCGGCTTGATTTTCAGGCAAGGCCTGGATGGCCGCCTGGTAGCGACGAATGGCGGCGAAGGGTTGCCCTCCTGCTCGCAGGCGCGCCGCCGTCTGACGTTCCTGTTCACTTAAAGAGCGGCGCGCGTCCCGGTAACCGCGCAAGGCGTCCGGATGTCCGGGATTCAATCGCAATGCGGCCTGGTATTGTTGAGATGCGGCGGCGTAGTTTCCGGCACGCATATACTGACGGGCTCTGTTCATGTATTGCGTGGTTTGATTGCCGGTAATTTTTTCAAGGATCAAAGCGTGGTAACCGGCGGCGTTGCTGTTGCCCGGATCTTTTTTAACGATAACGTCGAATACTTTAAGTGCGGTTTCGTATTTGCCCTGACGATATAAATCCACTCCGGCCCGAAATAATCGTGAATTGTTGGCCCGCTGTGAAATCGATTCGGGGATTTGAATGCCGGCTTCCCGGGCATATTCATCGTTGAGATAAAAAGACGTGTATTCGGGGTATTGAATGTATTCCTGCGCGCAGGTACTCTCTCCGCTCAGGATGCGATTGACCATTCGGCCGGTCAGTATACCCACGTGATTGTAATCGGGTGTGATGGCAAAAGTGGCGCCCGCCTTTACCAATGGCGCGAAGCCGGTCATCAACACCACGCCGTTTTCGCGACTGAATCGGGATACCATTTCAAAAACCTCCCGATCATACAACGCGTCCGTAATCATGTAGATGGCGTCTACGTGCGGTTTGATTTCTTCGAGCGAATCCTCCAGATCATCCGTGTCCCGTACGCGTAACTTGCGATAGATGAGACCCTGGCGCAAATCGTGATATTCGCCTTCCGTGGCGCGAATTTCCCCGTCGTCGGTGCTGAAGGGGGCGTACACAAAGCGCGCTTCGGGATTGATTTCTTTCAGGGTTTGAAAAAATTCCACCGTGCTGATTTCAATGGCTATACCGCAGGTGTCGGCCAATGAGTTCAGGCCCAGGGTACGGGGGTTATCCAGCATGGAAAAAAGAACCGGAATGTCTTTCACGTTGCGGCGTGCATGATCGGTAGCCTGGGGTCCCAGACTGATGATCAGCGTAGGTGCTTGCGCGTCGCGTTCTTCTATTAGATCGGCGAGAGTATCATATTCTTCCCGAATATTATCAAGATATAACACCTCAATATCAAAATTGAGGACCGACTGCATTCCGTTTAAAGCTTCGGCATATATGTTCGTATCGGCGGAAAGCAGAACCAGAGCCCGGGGCTTGTCCCGGGCTTCCGATTGCGCAGAAAGGGCGGCCGCTACCACGATCAGGCCGGCAAACAGAACGCAATAGTTGAACCACGCACGCATGTTAAGGTCGGAGTGCATACCTATTCCGCGGGTCGGTCAAGCTCAAACCTGGTCGCAAAATAAATAAAATTTCTTGTATTCCACTTCCACATGGCATTTCATTTCTTCCGGGTTGATCCGTAGGTATTCCCGAAAATAGGCGCAATTCAGAGTTATGTATCGTTTCCTGCGAATCAAAGAAAAGATAATATTCCTGACTCTGGGAATTGTCGGATTTTGCGTACTGGTCCTGTCTATTCTGACCACCCAGCAATATCGCTCTTTGTTGCTGGAAAACACCCTCGAAGTCTGTAGAAACCTGTCGTATAATATTTCCCGGGTATCCCGTGAGGAGCTTATTACCGACGACTTCTATGCCAGTACCCGCGCGGCCATCGACAGTCTGGGGGAAAGGCAACGTGAAATCCGGGGATTGAATCGTTCTTATGTCGTGAATCGCAACGGTTTGATAGTAGCGCATACGGAACGCGCTCTGATGGGAGAGAGTGTGTCCACGGAGGAACTGGCGGCCATGCAATCGCTGGAAGATTTACAGGAATCCGAGGTGCGGGTCGAGCGTCGCTCGGTGTTGCGCTTTGTGGACCCCATATTCGTACGTTATCGAAATGAGACCATCTGGATGGGAGCTACCATCTTTGAGTTTGATCGCGATGAGATTTACAGTCCGGTCAATCGTGTTCAGAATTATATCCTGATT
>JAGRMX010000187.1 GCA_020441025.1 Leptospiraceae bacterium | reverse complement strand
CGCGGCGGTCGGATCGGATTTTCCGGTTTCGGTGAAGATCAATTCGGCCGATTTTCAGCGCGGTGGTTTTGAAGAAGACGATTCCTTAAAAGTCATTCAAATGCTGGAACGAGCCGGAATAGATTTGTTGGAAATTTCCGGCGGCAATTATGAAAGCCCGTCCATGTTTGATAAGGGGCCGGTGCGAGAGAGTACCCGACAGCGCGAAGCGTACTTTCTGGACTTTGCCGCACGCGTGCGTAAGACCACTCGCCTGGCGTTGATGATCACGGGTGGCTTTCGCAGTCGGGAATTTGTAAACAAAACGCTCAATTCCGGGAAGGTGGATGTGATCGGCATGGCCCGACCTTTTTTACTGGAACACGATTTTGCGCGCCGTTTTTTGCGGAAAGCTCTGGCGGAAGTACCGCAACCGGCCCTGAAAACGGGTTGGAAAACTACGGATTTGATGGCGGAAGGCGGCTGGTATGATCTACAGATCCGGCGTCTGTCTCGCGGATTGAACCCCGCACGCTCCATCAGTGCGTGGCGTGGTGTTATGCACATACTCAATTTTGAATTTGTAAAATCGATTGCGCACATATTGCGCGGTCGTCGTTGAATGGATGCTATTGTTCGAACGTTCCGCCGCTGTGCGTCTCAGTTTAGATCGATGGTACCGGCACCGGGGATGTTCAACGTCGCGACATTCTGAATGAATGCTACAATCTGCATGGCATGCGGCGCTTCGCTGAAATAGCGAACGGTATGCTCCTGATGGTAGCGGCCTTCCGAAAATGTAAGGTCGTCGAATTCATGCCAGGTGCGCACCACACCCACATGACTTAAATTTCGTCCGGCGTTTTCTCCTCGCGGTACCTGCACGGACAGATTATGCGCTACGGCGGCGAGGACCAGTTGCAACGCCTCCGGCGACGCGCTGCCCGGAGGCATTTCAAATTCAACCCGTACCCGGGCCGCTTGAATTTGCGAATTGTCCGCATCGGACGTTATGCCCTGCAGCGACAAACGCACCGGGAACAGGGGGCGATTTTGTACGGCTCGTTGAATGGTCCGTAATACATCCCCGCGATTGCTGCCGACCGCTTCATAGTGTCCATTTACGATCATCTGCGGTGTGTACACCGAATCGCTCCTGAGTTCGTAGGCGTACTGTCGTTGGCGCTCACTGAAACGTGCGTGCGAAAACGGGTCTACCCAGCCCAATCGATTCCAGTAGTCGACGTGCTCGCTGAGTACTATAATATGTGCGTTGGCGAACGGCTGATCCGTGTGCAACTCACGCAGAATGCGGTCCGCCGGCGGGCAACTGGAACATCCTTCCGATGTAAATAATTCGGCCACCACCGGAGCAGGCGGAGCGTTTTCCGAATCTGCATGCGTATCGGATAATTGCGATTGGGCCACATTGTCGGAAGAATTAAACTGTCGATTTGGGCCGTACCGATCCTCGGCGGACACATCGCAGGCCAGCGTGAACACCACCGCGAAAAACAGGACCGGCAGCCGTGGAAATCGCGGGATGGCTTTCAGATTGTCAGGATGGGTTCGCATGCGGTTACTCCTGTTTCTGTATGAAGGAATGTGACAGGGGCCGGCTGTAGCCCGTAGGGCTGCAGGCCAGGTCGGTGCCCAATCCGGTGGCGAATTCGATTGCCTGTAAGAACAGACTGCCGGTCCGGATAGGGGTCACAGAAAAAACCGATTTCAGCCTCATACTTTCACTCTGGCGACTCAATGCATTGCGTCAAATGTTCATTTAAAACCTTTGAAATGCTTGTGGGCGACGATGTAAGGGCCGCATTTCTTATGCAGATATGCATCAACCAGCTTTAACTCATGTCAGTGTCAGGCAGACATACTCGCGAACCGACGGAGTTCACGCGAATAAACCGAACAGAAAGGGGCGATTGGTCGGGCAGCGGGTGAATCAGCTCCTGTTTCTGGCTCTGCATGCCACACCACTGGCTCTATTTTATATAGAAATAAATCTGCTGGATTGGGCGCTATGTGCCGGTCTGTACGGCCTGCGTATGTTCGGTGTAACCGCCGGATACCATCGTTATTTCAGTCATCGGGCTTTTCGAACCGGACGTTTTTTTCAGTTCTGTCTGGCCGTATTGGCCCAATCCGCCGCGCAAAAAGGCGTACTCTGGTGGGCCGCCAATCATCGTCGTCACCATGCCGCCAGCGATACGATTCATGACGTGCATTCACCCGTGCAGCGCGGTTTCTGGTATGCGCACCTGGGCTGGTGGTTTGGGAACGATCACAATAAGACCGATTTATCTTTGGTCAAAGATTTCTCCGCCTACCCGGAACTGCGCTGGCTGGACCGCTATCATGTGTTGCCGTTTCTGGGATTGGCTTTGATCACATTCTGGATCGGGGGCTGGTCCGGATTGGTGGTCGGATTCTTGCTCAGTACGCTGTTGCTCTTTCATGCCACGCTGGCTATCAACTCCATCGGTCATATGTGGGGCGGGCGACGCTTTAGTACCCGGGATGCCAGTCGTAACAATCCGGTGCTGGCTCTGTTGACGCTGGGAGAAGGCTGGCACAACAATCATCATTACTTTCCGTCCGCGGCCCGGCAGGGATTTCATCCGCTGGAAATTGACGTCACCTATGTTGTGCTGCGGTTCTTAGCGCTGACGGGTTTGGTCTATGATTTAAAACCGCTGCCGGATAGAATTATGCGTGATATGCGAGCGCCGCATAGCGGAAATCCCGCCGCTCTTTAATTTGCATCAAATCGTTGTTAAGCGGCCGTCCGATTCAACCGCTCAGGCTATCGTTGGAATTAACGAGATTATGCTGAATGGCATATCGAATGAGTTCGTACGTGGACCGTAGTTGCATTTTATTCAGAATGTTGGAGCGATGCGTACTGATGGTCTTCACGCTCAGACTCAGGCGCTCGGCCGTCTTACTGATGGAATCGCCCCTGGCCAGCATTAAGAAAATTTCAAACTCCCGGTCGGTCAGCGTATTATGGGTGATCTGATCGGGATGATAGCTGCCGGCCAATTCCTGGGCGGCTGCATCGGATATGTATTTTTTTCCGTTCAGTATCGTTTCAATGGCGCGCTTCAATTCGGATTCGGGCGCTTGTTTGTTCAAGAAGCCGGAGGCACCGGCTCGAAATGCGCGTACGGCAAATTGAGTCTCCGGATACATGGTAAATATCAACACCGGAATCGAGGGATAGCGTTTGCGCACTTCTTTCAATGCCGCCAGTCCGCTGTTACCCGGCAGGCCGAGATCCAGGATCAATAAATCTACATGATGATTGGCCAGTTGCTGAAACATGGACCTGGTATCGAATCCTTCCAGTACCGTGGTTCCGCAATTTTCAGAAAGCACGTTGCGTAAACCGGCCAGCAAAGCAGGGTGATCGTCGACCAGCAGTATGTACGCGGAATCAATCATGGAAAAATATTTCTCGGTAATCAATTAATATCGGCAGTTTGAGTCGGAATTACCCGCTTGCCATGCATTTGAGGAACAATCAATTCCACCAGAGTTCCACCCTCAATTGATGTGCGAACGGATAAGCGCGCCTGTATACTGCGTGCCCTTTCCTGCATACCGGTCAATCCTGAACGTTTTTTGCGCGCTTCGCCCGGCGAATCCGGCAATCCGCGCCCGTTATCATGCACGCTCAGGTGCACGGTTGCATCATCACGCCATAAACTGATGCGCACCATGTCTGCCTGCGCGTGCCGGGCTACATTCGTTAGACTTTCCTGTAATATTCGATAAATTTGTATATTGGTGCTATAATGTAAATTCACCGATTGCAATTCTTCAAACAGAACGCGGATGCCCGAGTGTTGCTCAAATTCTTCGGTCATATTCTCAATGGCCTCACGCAGGGAACGTTGTTCCAGGATGGGCGGACGCAGATCCCCGGCAATACGCACAACCGATTCCATGATGGCGTCAAAACCCTTCAATAGCTGCTGCCACTCGTTGCAATCGCTGTTAGCCCAACCGCGGTGTATCAGTGCCGCCAGTTGTAACTTCAGAGCGGTCAATTCCTGACCCAGTTGATCGTGTAAGTCCCGGGCGATTCGTCGCCGTTCTTCTTCGCGAATATTCTGTAAGCGTTGCAGAGCGTCGGTCAGGCGGCGGGTGCGTTCTTGAACATGGCGATCAAGTTTAGCATTCAACTCTTCCATCTCACGAGCCCGTAAACGCGACTTGCGTTCAAAATATGTGACGGCTCCCAATAGAATGGAGAGGACCAGACCCATACATAGAACGGTAATGCCGGTGTTGGATCGATGAGCGGATTCAATTGTCGGGCCCGGAACCAGAATTAAATCCCATTTCTGCTGGTGGAATTGAATAGTTTCTCGTTCCAGGTAGGATTGGTTTTCCGACCAGTGCGCAGTGCGAAATACCATGCGATTGCCGGCGATTACCTGTACCTGAAAATCCTCACGGGAACTCAAATGATTTAAGGACTCGGTTATAAAACCATGAAAATCAAAAATGCCGATCAAGTACGACCGGTCATTCTGCCGTCCCTTAATTCGATGTACAATCAGAAAACCATTGCGACCATCTTTTAAAACTACCGGCGGGGATACGTAGCCGAACTCCTCTTCACGCGCCGATTCCAGTATTGGCAGCACATTCTCCGGCCGCAATAGAGGTGAAGCCGCAACCTGCAGCTTAATTCCCTGCGATTCACGTACCCGGATCCAGTGGATTTGCAGCCCCGGATTATAGTATTCTATTCCGAGACAGCAGCGCATGTCCTGCAGATATGCCTTCGCGTTGGATTGCCACTCTGTTTCGCTCATATGGCCCTGGTGCAATTGCATGCGGGTGGCCATGCCGATCAGGGCTCGATTGCGTTCACTGAGCTCTTGATGAATTTGCTGGCGCAGGAAAGAGGACTGCTGGCGCATGTGTTCCCGCAGATGATAATCTTCCATACGGTCGATTAAGTAAAAGGCCAGTAGCGAGGCGAGACCGGCGATGCCGGCCAATTGCAACGGAATCAACCAGGCCGACCAGCGACCGATTTTTTGCTTTCTGATGTTCATGCGCGGATGCGAAATTCGCGGTTAGAGCGGAGTGCTGCGCCGTCCTTATCAGTTCAACGAATTTTGGAGCGATATTCAAGCTCGTATGCCGATGTAACCGCTTTTTCTTTCATTATGACAATCTCTTGACATATTCCTGACAACCATTTTACTGATCGCGCTCACGGCGGTGAATTCGGGTGATTTGCGCGGGCTTCCTCGGGTCTGATTTGCCGCGATTCAGTTCTGCGGAACGGGCCTATATAAAAATCTCCTCAGAGGTAGAATGAACGAAATCAAATCGCAAACCGTATGGCGCGTCCGCATTCTCTCCAGCACCTGGTTATCATACGCCGGGTTCTATTTCTGTCGCAAAAACTATACGATCGTCAAAGCGCAGATTCAAGAAAACTTCCAGATCAATGCCAGTGAGCTGGCCCACCTGTTTACCGCCTATCTGGTGGCCTACATGCTCGGTCAGTATATGAGCGGGCTGCTCGGTCGGCGCACCGCGGCGCGTGTTCTGTTGTTAACCGGCATGGCCGTAACGATTGTGTGCAACTTAGTCTTTGGTACCAGTATTCTGATGGGACCGGCCGGCTACTTTCCGATGATGATTTTCATGGTTGTGAACGGCTTCGCCCAGGCCACCGGATGGCCCGGCAATGTGGGTGTGCTGGGCAATTGGTTATCACGTACCGAACGCGGACGGGTAATGGCCATCTGGGCGACCAGTTACCAGTTAGGCAGTTCGTTGGCGAAGATTTTCGCCTCGGCCATGCTGGGCTGGTTGGGACTCAGCTGGTCCTTCTGGGGCGCCAGCATCATCATGTTCGGTGTCTGGATTTTCTTTTATATATTTGAAAAAGATACGCCCGAGGAGGCCGGCCTGCCACCGGTCGTGGAAGAAGTGGAAGTTACGCCGGAAGAACAGGCGAAAGTGTCCGCTGAAACCGGCAATTTTCTGGGTTGGTCGCGGCAGGTTTTCTTTTCGGTGATATTTATAGGCATGACTTATTTTGTATTCAAGTTCTGTCGCTATGCCATGGACAGTTGGGTACCGTACATTTTGAACATCAAATTCAAACTGGACGGCGAAATCGCCGGATATATTTCCACTCTCTTTGATTGGGTCGGTTTTCTGGGAGTGCTTTTTGCCGGTTGGTTTTCGGATCGCTTCTTTGGCGGCCGCCGGCATCAGATTGTTTTGTATATGACCATCGGCATGGCCATCACTCTGTTTCTGATGGTTAGCATCGGTATGCAGACTCTCTGGTTGTTTGCCGTGTTTCTGGCGGTGACCGGTTTCATGCTCATGGGTCCCGATTCCTTGTTGTCCGGTGTGGCGGCCATAGATGTGGGCGGTCGCCGGGGTGCCATTCTGGCCGCCGGTATCATCAACGGCCTGGGTTCCATCGGTCCCATTATTCAAGAAGAAGCGATCGGCTGGGTGTTGAAAGAGTACAATTTTACCGTTTCCTTTTATCTGCTGGTATTCATTGCGATCCTGGGGGTGGGCGGAACGGCATTTCTCAGTTATCGTTCGCGCAGAGGACTTTCCAATCTCTAAACGGTCCGGCAAAATCGATTCGGTGTGCAATCAACATTGGGTGCGCTCTCCGGTTGCATATTTCTCTTGCATTCGTATGCCGGACGGGCCATATAATGTATGGGACCGTATATGCGGTAATGCGGGGAGCGTATGCAATCAAGACAGTTAAAAAAACCAAAGCAATCCGGATCTAAAAAAACCGGAACAGTTCGTGCGCGCTCAAAACAATCATCCCGGAGTGCCGTTGATAAAAGCGGCACGGCCAATCTTGTGCGCCGGGCGGATCGCAAACGAAGCTCATTGCGATTGGGCCCCGACGCGGCCGAA
>JAGRMX010000186.1 GCA_020441025.1 Leptospiraceae bacterium | reverse complement strand
GACGCTCTTCCGATCTCCGGCATACAGGGAATTGAAGCGTTACAGGTTCGCGCCGCCATGGCCACCGGAGCAGCGGCGATACGTATGGCCTATCTGGCACTCAAAAGCGGCGAAGTACGCACGGTGGCCATTACCGGACTGGAACGCATGAGCTCCGGAGACCCGACTCCTATTATGGCTCGCGCCCTGGATGCGGAAACTGAAATTCCCGCAGGACAGACGATGGTCAGCATCAATGCCCATATAATGGAGAAATATCTCATGACGTACAATGCAGAATACGAGCAATTCGCAAATTTCGCCGTGAATGCTCATCGCAATGCGCTGTCCAATCCGGATGCGTTGCTCCACAAACAGGTCAACGTAGCGGATGTATTGAAGGCCCGGGAGATAGTGACCCCCATTCGATTGTATGACTGCGCTCCCATTTGCGACGGCTCCGCCAGTATCGTATTGACCAATGACGCAACGCTGGCTCGCAAACAAAACGGCATTCAGTTACTGGCATCGGAGACTGTATGTGATTCGCTGGCGGTAGCGGCGCGCGCGCAACCGCTGGAACTGAACGCGGCCAGACAGAGCGCCCAAAAAGCCTACCGGCGTGCGGGCATTGAACCGACGGATGTGGACTTCTTTGAATTGCACGACGCTTTCAGCATTATGGCCTGTCTGGCTCTGGAAGCCTGCGGATTTGCCGAACCGGGCGCGGGCTGGAAACTGGCCGCAGAAGGCGACATTTTCCTGGAAGGCAAAATTCCCATCGCCACCTTCGGCGGCTTAAAAGCTCGCGGCCATCCGATTGGAGCGACCGGCATCTATCAGGCCATTGAAATCTATCGACAACTGCGGGGCCAGGCCGGCATGAATCAAATTTCCAATGCCCGTTGCGCCATGATGCAGAGCATCGGCGGCGCCGGCACTACTCTGATTACGAATATTTTTCGGGCTTTATGAATTAATCCTCAGTTGAGGCTAAGATTCGGCTCTTTTAATGACACCACAGTAATCTAAATTAATATTATCCGGTTGTTTGGCCCGCTGCTAATAAAACCAGGGGCATTGGGATGAAGTGAAATGAATAATGTAACCAAAAAGGGTCTGCAATTGGCGATAATCGTTTTCTTAATCGGCGCCCTGTATACACATTTATCTCTTACTGCAAACGATTTAAGTCGATACGCTCTCGCCCGGAGTCTAGCGCTGGAGGGAACCGCCGAAATCAGCTCAAGCTTAGTGGCATTGACCGGAAACACACAGAGCATAGATCGGGCCGAATTCAACGGTAGAATATATTCGGACAAAGGACCGCTGGGTGGATTTCTGGGAGCTCCATTTGTTTTCCTGACATATCATATATCCGGTGGAAACGAAACTCTGAGCATCTATTGCACTTCGATAGCACTGGCCACTCTTCCCGTAAGCCTGATGGGTTTTTTTGGCTACTTATTATTCAGGAAGTATAATATTAAATCATCTCATGCGGCCGTACTGGCATTCTTTTTATGCATGGGAACGAATTTATCAATATGGTCCACCATGATGTTCAGTCATGCATTAACTGCCGCACTGGTTTTTATTTCCTTTGCCTTATTAAAAATCAAAGAACATGATACTATTTCCCTTTTTGTTGCCGGGCTACTATCCGGTCTCAGCGTATCCAGCGATTATATAGCGGCGCTTTTTTTACCTCCAATATTCTTTTATTGCTTTTATCAAACGCGACTTCATTCCGCATGGTTAGTATTTGGCGCGTTAATAGCCGGCTTATTCCCGGCCATTTATCATACCGTTTTGTTTGGGAACCCACTCAGCCTGCCTTATGAGCACCTGGCCGTATTGCAGAACCAGCACGATGCGGGATTAATGGGCGCGACGATCCCCTCGCCATCTATCTTGATCCGCAATTTATTTAGTTTCAATCATGGACTATTTTTCTATAACCCAGTACTATTATTAGCATTTATATCAGGCTGGTCTTTCTATAAGAAGCATAAAGCGGACGCAATATTTCTGGGGGTTTCTATAACAATATTTCTTTTATTTGACTCGGCACTGAAGCAACATTATGCGCATGCATATGGGAACACCTGGGGACCCCGATATCTGGTACCAATCATTGCACTGATGTTTATATTTCTGGCCGGGAAAGGGAGCTCATCAAAATGGATGAGTGTCATTCTGATTTCCGTTGGCAGCGTTTCCACCGCACTGAATTATTACCTGGTAAACCTCGCATTTTTACCGCCACCCTTTACGGAATTCAACGCGGCCTTCACACATGGACCCGGATTATTGGGAATGTACGGCGGTGCTAATATATACTCGCAATCAGTACTACTCAACCGAGCTTTATCTGATTATCGTGGAGAGTTTACCGCATTGGACGTTTTATTTCGCGATGTTCCTGAGATTATCGACTCCCCCGATCAATGGCCGCTGATAGGATATCTTAATGACATCTTATCAGTTCCATTGATACCCAGCATGGCGATATCAATAGGAATTTTGGGGGCTGCGGCATTTTTGCTCTATTACCTTTTAGTCAGACCGGATATAAAACGGAAGTCTACTTAATGGCAGAATTCATCTACAGGTGCAGCATGCTATTCGATGAATGGTTAACGGATTTAATTGCCAGGCAAAGCGGAGCACGCCTGTCTTCAGGATTTTTTATCTTTGTTAAGTGAAGCCAGCAACTGTTTTCCAAAGCTGGAGATTTGCTCTCCGCCGGATTCCGGTTGATTTTTATGCATATAATGTTCGTACTCTTTGCGCGTATCCGCTTCCGCTACGCGACGAACCGAAAGACTGATGCGCTCACGCTGCCGATCGATGTTTTGAATCATTACGCGCAGCGTTTCTTTACGTCGGAAATAATCTTCCGGTTTGGCTCCGCGGGGCACATTCGATTCCGAAAGTGGAATCAATCCCGTAAAGTTTCCGCTTAAACGCACGAAGACTCCGAAGGTCTTAATACTCTCTACGGTTCCTTCCACAATCTGTCCCTGCTCGAAGGGAAGTGATCCCTGCCAGGGATTGTTTAGTAGCGGTTTGCGGGATAATGTAATGCGATCCTCTTTCCAATCGATTGCGATTACCTTGGCGCGTACTTCGTCACCCACATTCATCAACTCGGAAGGATGTTTGACGCGCTCAAAAGCCAATTCAGATAAAGGAATAAGCGCTTCAATGCCGCCCAGATCGACAAATGCGCCGAAATCCTGCAGAGAAACCACTTTGCCGGTAATAATATCATCAACCTGCAACGTACCCTGAAGAACGTCTTTCTGGCGCTCACGCAAAATATCACGATAGGAACGATGAGAAACGACAACTTTGCGGGGCGATTGTTCAATAACCAAAAAGGGAAGAATCGTACCTGGATTTCCCAGATTATCTTCCAACTGCGATGCCGGGCAGAATGCACCGACATCACCCAGTTGAACTTCATACCCACCTTTGATTTTACGTGTAATACGACCGGTAAGTGGGATTCCTTCGGTATGGGCGGTCTGAAGAACAGCCGCTTTTACCTGTCCGGATGGCCGGGTAGTGAATACCTTCTCACCGTTTTGCGCACCTACGTAAAACACATCCAGTTTCTCGCCGAGATTTACCTGGATGTTTCCATCAGCGTCCAGTAGTTCCTGTCGTTCAATAATACCGGCTCCGTTTTCGGTCATCACATGCACGAATTCCGCATCCTGGTTATTGGTGACTTTAGCCAGCAGGTGCGATCCGCCGGTTAAGTTTTTAATACCGGCCAGATTCTCTTCCAGCATGCGCGCAAATTCATTATCTTCGGATTGGCTGCCAACTTGCTTGCTTTTCATTTTAATTATACCCGTACAGCAAACAGGGTATCGCGTGACCCTGCTCATTTCGTGGCCGATTCTGAGGCCTGATGGTCGAATCGCCAGATATGCCTATTCTGGCGCTCCTTTTTTCATTTTCAGAAGCCGAACTCACTGATTTTTAAAGCGAATGCGGCTATTGGGATCCTGCCCGATTTCTTCCGGATCAATTCCCAGTTCTTCCATCAGAAGACGACGCGCATCGTAAATTCGTTCGCCCCCGCAGGTGCCATCGGTTGCCGGACGCAAAGTTACGCCATCGATGGTAGTTTCTGCCATGGCGTATCCACCACAGCCTGAAGTCAGAACATCCGGAGGCGGATTATTCAGATCGGAAAAACGAGGTTCAGATCGCCCTTCCGAACGGTACAATCGCCTGTAGAAACTGCCCATCACCGGCGCCGCTATGCTGCCACCCGCCTGACCCGGACCGAGTGTTACACTGGACTTATCAAAGCCGAACCACAATGCGGTTGCATACTCGGGATTGAATCCGGTAATCCAGGCATCCGACCAGTTGGATGTCGTACCGGTTTTACAGGCCAGGTCCCCCTGGTATCCGCCTTCGTTCCAACTGCGCAGACCATGCCGGGCGGTGCCGGCGTTGGCTACCTCGCTCATCATATCCCGTAAAATAAATGCCAGACCAGGTTCAATAATTTGAATGCTGCCATTCTGAGTTTTAAGAGCCTGGATGCGCCGAATTTGTTCTTCCTGATTATAGACTATATTGCCGCTCTGATCGGTCACATAACGCACGGCAAATGGCATTACATCTTTGCCCTGATTGGCGATAATTGAAACCGCCGTGGCCAGCTCCATGGGAGTGATTTCGCTGGCACCCAGTGCCAGAGCGGGATCGGGATTGAATCGATTTCGATTTGAAATTTTCATCAACCGCGATGCCAGGTCAATAATCGGCTCGGGACCTACCCGGAAATAAACCTGCACGGAACAGGTATTCAATGAATAAGCCAGTGCGCGTTTAGCCGGAACCAATCCCATAAATCCCTGCTCGTAGTTACCCGGCGACCAGGAGCTGCCATCGGGCGCGATCGTAAAAAAAGGCGCGTCATTTATGGCGGTTGTAGAACTCATGGATCGGCTTTCGATTGCTCCGCCATATACGAATATCTTAAATGCGCTGCCGGGCTGGCGTCGGGCCCGCACCGCACGATTGAACTGGTTGGATGGTGAGAATTCCGATCCGCCGATCATGGCTGTGATGAATCCTGTACTGGGCTCAATGGCAATGAAGGCCCCCTGTACTTCCAGATTGGTGACATATGCGGTTGTATCCTGTCGGAACTCCTCGAATGCTGCCGCCTCGTTGTTAGCCGGGGTCAAATAACTGAGGATCTGAATGCCATCCAGTTCATCTTCCGCTTCGCGCCGAAATACACCGCGATCATCCAGCGCCTTCACAATCGGCCCACCAACCGGCAGAATCAATCCCAGTGATCGATACAGACCGAACAGACTGGTATCAACTCCACCGCGCCCGCCGGTTTTAACATAATTTTGGCCAATTCGATTTGCGTTGCGAATGGCACGTGTCATTTCATCGTCTGCGATTCGCTGCTGAGTCAGATCCAGAGTCGTATATACCTTGAGACCATTTGAATACAGTGCATCGGCACCAACCGCCGGATTGGCCTCCAGCACCTGTCGCACATAATCCGTAAAATAGGGTGCCATATCCAGTTTCTGAGCCCAGATGCTACGTGATGGCGATTGAACGACAATTTTAGGCCAGTAAGCCGCCCAGAACCGTCGGTGAATCGGCTCCACCTCTTCCGATTTCAGAAATCCAGTTTCGGCCATGCGATTGAGTACGAAGAGGTGTTGCTCGCGGGCAGCTTCAGGATACTTAAACGGAGAATATTCAACAGGCGATTTGGGCAATCGCGCCAGCAAAGCGCCTTCCGCCAGGGTGAGTTCCTGCACCCGCTTATCAAAATACAAGCGGGACGCACAGGCAATGCCCTTGCATCCATGACCCAGATAAATCACGTTAAAAAAAACTTCCAGTATCTCGTCCTTGGTCAGTTCTTCTTCCATTTGAACTGCCAGAACCGTTTCACGTATTTTTTGCGTGAAATTGCGACTGCGCTGCCCTTCCGCGTTGAGATAGATTTGCTTCGCCAGTTGCTGGGTAAGCGTGGAACCACCCTGAATGATTCGGCCGGCCATGATATTCTTCACCGCAGCGCGAAAGATTCCCATGAAATCTATGCCGAAATGATTGAAAAAATTATCATCCTCTACTGCCAGAAAAGCCTGTACCACATGGGGGGGGATATCCTCCAGACGTACCAATTCCTGCTTATGGCGATATAGTTCGGCAAAGACCTGACCATTACGGTCATACAATCGAGTGGGCGTAGAAGGCCGATAGCTGGCCAACAATGCGATTTGTTCGCGCGAATCAACGCTGGCCAGAATCAATCCGTAAATCAAACCGCCTACCAATGCAATGGCGGCAAAGCCAATCAGGATTCCTTTTTCCGTCCAGCCCAGTAATCTCTTTTGACCTGGATTCATTCCGGGAAACCTCCGTAAACCCGCCGCGAACAGAAAACCTTACTTGCCACGGGCGGCCCGGCCTGGGTACAGTTTCGTCATGCAGACACGGTGGTCAGAGCAATCATACCATATACCGCGGGCGTCGGATGTCGTCTTGCGCTTGATAGCGCTCTTAATAACAGCATTTTTGTTGCAGGCAATAGCGACCACTTTTTTTTATCCGACCGCAGGCAGCCCTTTGAGCGGTTACGCGGACTTTTTTCGCCATCATGCGCTGCATTTTAACACACTATTCCACCCGACCCAATTGCTCACACACTTTCTGGTTCAACCGCCGGGGCTCAGCGGCTTATTGGGACTGCTGCTCTACCAATGCCTGACCCTGTGGTTTTTCGGATCGGAACTGGAACGAAGCTGGGGTTCGCACTATTTTTTAAAATTCTTTTTATTCGGACTGTTAGGTGGGCTGGCACTGGGAAGCCTGGTGGCTTTCTTGCCGGAAGGCAATTTTCCTTACTATGGTATTTATGCCGGTATCGCCTCTATGTTGACAGCATATGCCATGCTATGGCCGGAAAGGCAGGTGTACATATACTTCATTATTCCCGTGAAAATGAAATGGTTGG
>JAGRMX010000185.1 GCA_020441025.1 Leptospiraceae bacterium | reverse complement strand
TCCATGGATATGCTGCTATTGCTGGGATTGGTCGGCGGGAATGGAGACGGGTATTCCGGTTCGATTACATATAAAATTGTAGAAATGCCCTCCTATGTATTCAGTGGTGAAGAGTTGAAGTTTACGGTTCAAGTAACCGGATCAGGTGCGGATAAAACGGTGGGGCTATACAGCGATGTATATAGCTATGTTACTGAATATGATGATTATGTGGGCGAAGTAACTCTTCGGGGAACGCCCGGGCTGCAGTCTTTCTCCCTGCCGGTACCGTGCTCGGTGGGGAATTCGTACGCAGGATCGAACGGCATACGCAAGTACTTTCAATTGCTGGAAAGCCGGGGTAGCAGCGCGTCTCAACGTGTGACCGTAATCGAGAGTGCGGAATGTTCCGGAGATCCCGACACATTTCACTACTATCTTGTGGATCCTCCCGATTCGGCTTATTCATTTGAACCGCTTACTGTTCAAATTAAAGTTTCGGCCGGTCCGGCGGCTTCCGGACCGCTTTCCTGTGGTTTACGTTCATCAACGGATGGCAATGTTTCCGGCTCCGATAATCTGCTAACGGGTGTTACAATCCCGGCTATTTCCGGTACCCATGAAGTAATACTCGCGTCTCTGTCGATGACTCATAAAAAGAAATTTTACATGGGTATAATTGGAGGTGGTTGCGGATACTCCGCTTATCCGAATAAGTTTACCACGTTCTACAGTGAAGGTCTGTATCCACAGGTGATTGAATTACAGGGAGCGCCGCAGGTCGGATCGGATGTTACGGTTGCGATAACACCGGAAGTATTTGGATCCCCGGGCGCCTTAACCTGCGGAGTGTATTTATCTTCCGATAGCACTATCAACGGGCTTGATACTTTGCTGGGCGATGTGATTCTACAGCCCAGCACGCAGCGGCAGAGCTTTACCCTTAGTATTCCGGACTCTTTCCTTTCGAAAATAGTAACCTCCCCGAATCACTATGTGGGTATCTATCGCTCGGGAAGTCCCGCCTGTGTCAGCAAAGCCAGCGCGGCGAGGTATGCTGTGCAGCCGCCTGCGGCCTCAAATATTCATGTCAGCGGAACCATCCAATATGAAAGACCGGATATCAACACGGGCACTTATACCCTGGATACCTCCACACTTACTCCGACGCCGATCCGAAATGTGCGGGTTGAACTATTGAATTACGACAACAGCGTAGTCAGCAGTACCGTTACGGATGAAAGCGGATTGTACAGCTTCAACGGAGATGTCAATGGCATGTTTAAAGTGCGTGCGCTGGCCGAAATGAAACAAAGCGGAACGCAATCGTACCATTTTCAGGTAAAAAATATCGCGACAGGCAAACCGGGCAGCACGTTCGCTTTGCAATCATCGCAGGCCTATATCAGCGGATCATGCACAAGCGGCAACTGCACCCTAAATTTAACGGCTTTGCATTCAAACAGAAGTAACGGTCCCTTTGCCATTCTGGATGGAGTAAAATACGCCCTGGATTCCGTGCTCGCACTCGACAGCTCAATACAACTACCCGAATTGCATCTACGGTGGAGCAGTTCCAATTCGAGCGGATCTTATTTCACCCGCAGCACCACCACATGTGGTTCGGTAGCCAACTGTATCGCGATAAAAGGAGCTTCTTCAGACAGTGATGAATTCGACTGGCATGTTATCACACATGAATTTACGCATTACCTTGAAGCGAATCTTGCGCGCAGTGATTCCATCGGCGGCCCCCACACGGAAAATGATTTACTTGATCCGCGTGTTGCGTATGGCGAAGGCCTGGCCAATGCCATCGGCGCCATATTTCTTGATGACCCCGTATACATTGACACGGCAAACGGCGGCGGCTTCAGTTTTGATATGGAAAACGGAACGCATACGTTAAAAGGTTACTATTCAGAGTCGTCGGTCCAATCGATTATCTGGGATCTGTACGATTCGAATAATGAGGGTCTGGACAATTTGACCCTGGGCCTTATGCCCATCTGGAGCGCCATGCGCAGTCTGAAAACAACGGATGAGATAACATATCTGCATCCATTTGTTTCAGCCCTGAAAGTTGGAAGGCCGGGCGATACGGGTTCCATCAATGCCATATTAAGTATGGAAAACGTCGCCACTGACGCAAATGGCGAGTCGGACGTCAGCGCCGATGTTGATTCCGCCTACACCGCTCTCGGTGTAACCGGTCACAATTGCGCTGGTTCCACCATGGAATATGCGTACAACCCTATTTTAGAAAATGTCAGCGGATCCGGCTCAAGTGTTTACAGCGGAACACATAAAGGATCTCAATTATGTGGAGCAGTTGCTCCCGGTTTAAATAAATTATTTGGCAGTCAATTTATCCGGGTAACTCCGGATTATAGCGGTGTAATGCAAATAACAGTTACGGATACAGATACAAACGATTTTGATGATCCGGATGTCTTTGTGTATCAGGCAGGCGATCTTAAGGGTTCTGCTGCTACTGATGGAGGTGAAACCCTGAATGTAATTGTGGATGCCGGCAAAGTTTATATAGTAGAAATCCGCACTTTTGATAATTGCATGGCCTACATTCTACAGACAGGTTCATCATATTATTGCACATCGAAGGCCGGCGAAGCCGAATACACCGCCACAATTGACCTGCCATAAAAACCAGAGAACGTGATTTTCGGAGATTACCCATGAAGTTATACAAATTTATAAGTCATTGTTTGTTTTTTTTGTGGGTGGTATTTTTGACCGGTTGTGGTGAACAATCACCGGCCGAAGAGTTCACCGCTACATTACCAGAACTGGCTACGGAAACCGTACGCTTCAGTGATTCGTCACAACGAAATAAAGACTATTTTCCTGTGATTGTGACCTGGGAGTATGACCGGCAAATTCGCCGAGGTGAACCCGCAAGTTTTAACGTGATGGTGACCAACATGCGTGATATGATTGATATGAAAATCACGGTTGAATTACCGGAAGGATTGAAGGCGGGAGACGGAAAATTCGAATATAATCCGGGTTATGTTGTGGCCGGTGGCCATACAAATCTGCGCTTCGCGGCAGTACCCGAACGGGATTCCGAGTATACTGTGAGCGTACATATATCGGCTCTTATAAATGATCAACGGATGGGATTGGTGCGCACGCACACGTTCCAAACAGCCGAATACCTACCGCTATCAGAGTGGCCCTCAAAAAACGCGCATATACAGAGTGACGGCAGTATTGACATCAATCCCGATGACGGGTACTCCACCATGCAGGGCCGTACAGACTTCGGTGAATAAACAGCGATTGGATCGGCACCTTTTTACCGGCCCGTTCCTTTTGGTAGAATACTTCTTAATAGTGCCGCCAATCATTGCACCGTTGCCTGCACAATGTAATGGTATGGCAGGCTTTCCTCCCGCACCGTTACGCTAAAGCCGGCCGACTCCAGTTCCTGGCGGACTGTTTCCAGCGATAGACGATGTCTGTCAGGAGGTCCTTCGCCGCCCGCGCCAGGCGCAAAGTCAACAATGATCAGTCGACCATCAATTGACAGCCCCGATCGAATTTTGCGGGCAAATTCCGTTCGATCGCTTATATGATGCCAGGTATTCAGAATCAAGACCCGGTCAAATCGTCCGGTCGCAAGGCCGGGATCGTCCGCTCTACCCAACTGTGCCGCGCAATTGGACAGATCAGAACGCTCAATTCGCTTCTGCATGTACGCGATCATATCCGGCTCAATATCGATGGCGAGTACCTGCCCCTGTGGACCGACCGCCGCTGACAGGTGTTCCAGCATATAACCGGTCCCGGCACCCACATCGGCCACGAACATGCCCGGTTCCATCTCCATTGCTTCCACAATATCGTCCGGTTTCTGCCATGCATCCCGTTCGGGCGCATCGAATCGTTCCGCCCATTGTTCGGCACTGATGAATCGATGGGGCATCTGACCGCAATGCCCGGCCGGATTACAGGAGGTAAATAAAACTAAACTGTAAGAATAAAATACCATTTTGACGTTCATGAACAAACTCCATCCGGTTAATAATACTCAGGCCTGCTTATACGTCCAGACACCTGCACAATCCACACAGACAATGTATCAAGCGCGCCCCATCGCCGCAAATAAGAATATTCTTATTTACAAAAATTCCTGGGAAGTTTTCCCTGGATCATGGTAAAAGCAAAAAATGACAGGTTGCCGGTTACGGTTCTATCAGGTTTCCTTGGTTCGGGCAAAACAACCCTGCTGAACCATATATTGAACAACAGGTACGGCCTCAAGGTCGCTATTATCGTAAACGATATGAGTGAAATCAACGTGGACGCAAGCCTGGTTCAGAACGATGTTTCCCTCAACTATGTGGAAGAAAAGCTGGTTGAGATGTCAAATGGTTGCATTTGCTGTACTCTGCGCGAAGATCTCTTGAAAGAAGTCAGCGCTCTGGCGCAGGCCGGACGCTTTGACTATCTGGTTGTTGAGTCCACCGGCATTTCAGAACCACTGCCCGTAGCTGAAACCTTCACCTTTCCTGATGAGAATGGAGTTTCATTGAGCCAGATAGCCAGACTGGACACCATGGTGACTGTGGTTGATTCCCACAATTTTCTGCTCGATTACATGGCGGCGGATGATTTGAAAGATCGGAACCTGGAACTCAATGAAGATGATGAACGCTCCATTTCTCACCTGTTAGTCGATCAAATAGAATTTTCTGACGTTATCATTCTGAATAAAATCGACCTTGTCGATACTGCGAAACTCGCCCAACTCCGGGAAATCATCCATAAATTGAATCCAGAAGCTGAAATCATCGAAACCGAACGCAGCCGGGTGACTTTAAACAAAGTTCTCAACACAGGGCGATTTGATTTCAACAGAGCTGAACTCGCTCCTGGCTGGTTGCAAGAGATGCGCGGCGAGCATAAGCCCGAAACAGATGAGTACAATATTTCCAGCTTTGTGTACCGGGCGCGTAAACCGTTTCATCCCGCCCGGTTATGGGAAATGCTAGAATCTGAGTGGCCTGATATCTATCGCGCCAAAGGATATTTCTGGCTGGCTACACGTAATGATCTGGCCGGGGTACTTTCGGCCGCCGGCGGCAGCATAGAAACTCATCCGGGCGGTCTATGGTGGATCACAGCACCGTCGGAAGAGTGGCCCACCGAACCAGACCAGGTGAATGCAATCGTTGAAACATTCGCCGAGCCCTATGGAGACCGTCGTCAGGAAATTGTCCTGATCGCCAGGAACCTGGATAAGGACCGGCTGACTGATTTGCTGGATCGATGTCTGGTAACCGATGATGAATTTGAACAGGGAATAGCGCTATGGCAGACATTTGAAGATCCCTTTTATCCCTGGCAATAGCCTCACAGACTGCGACCATAATGAAAAGATTTTCGGCAAAAAGGATTCCCCGCCATTTTTATCAGGCAAAGTCAATGGCCGGACTATTTAATATCCAGAAATCAAACAAGAATATAGCTACTTTCAGCCGTCGTTCTTTAAGCACATTCAAAGAGCGACTTGCGGCAGTTGAGTGGCCGGATACTTTAAGAATTTCAGGCGAATTTGAACTCAAGTCCGCGGATGATTCTCTGATGAAAATGGAAGCCGAATTCAGCCATAATCTGGAATTCATGAAAGGTGACATTAAGAAGGATTTAATAGCCGATATTTTAAATTTGGCGGATTTTTTTCAATGCTTCGAGTTAAAAAAGAAATTTCAATATTCTTTCGATGTGTTATGCCTGACGATGTGCCCGAAATTCCATATTGACTATTATAGTTTGCGATTGATAGTCACCTATATTGGCAAGGCCACTCAGTGGACCGCAAATTCAAACATAATTATCAACAATACCGACCATGAGATCCTCCCGTTTGATGTAATCGATCAAAACAAATACTACGATCTAAAGCCCATGGACATCACTCTGCTGAAAGGATGCAACTTTGCGTACAATCATCAGGGCGTTGTCCACCGCTCTCCCGGGTCCGATAATCAAAAACGGGTGCTGCTGCGCTTTGAATATTAATTACCCAGCAGTATTCGCTCAGGATAAAAAAATGCCAGATCATGCAATCGTTCAGTTCTTTGAAGATATGGGGGCCGAGGCTTACGATAGATACAATGCAAGCTTTGAAGCGACCAAAAACAATCTTCAGTTCTTGAACATGCTGATATTAACAGACCTGCCGGAGGACGCAAACATTCTATGCGTCGGCATTGGAACAGGGGCAGACATCATTGGATTGGCCGACATTTTTCCAGGCTGGAGATTTACCGGCATTGAACCGGCAGAGTCGATGCTGAAAGGTTGCCAGAAAAAACTTGCAGAAGCGGGGTTCTCTGATAGATGCGAACTCATTCATGGATACCTCTCCGACTTTAATACGGACTCGAAGTTTGACGCAGTAATTTGCCTGTTTGTCATGCACTTCATAAACGATGTAACTGAACGCAATAATATGTTCTCAGATTTTAATAAATATCTGGTAAATGATGGGTATCTGATAAATGCCGAAATAAGCTTCGATCTGAATTCAGATGAATCTCCGGGTCTGCTTGAAAAGTGGCAGGCTTTGCACCGGTATGCCGGGGCCAATGAAGACAATGTTCGCAACATACCCGGGCTACTTCGTGAACAGCTGGCCGTTCTACATCCGGACGAAACCAGACAATTGATGAAAAAGAATGGATTTCATAATCCCATTCAGTTTTTTCAATCATTTCTGGTCCGAGCCTGGTATGCTCAAAAAAACCGTTAGTGACCCGCATTATTGTTATCCAATGTTGGCCCCTGGTTTCCAGAGGATCGAGCGAAGTCTCCGCCATACCTGAAGGTCGAGATAAAACTCACCAATAAAACCGCCCGTCCTCAGTCGCCGGACTTTATATGAATAATAGCCGGCCCCCTTTCATCATACTCATCTTTTGTGATGAGAGTTTCATAGAAAGTAGATTCGGACGCCATCTGTGAAATCTGACCGAAACTCTGAAAATGAGGACTCATGAAAAAATAAGGCACATCGAATGTTTCAAACATCAGCTGTGTT
>JAGRMX010000184.1 GCA_020441025.1 Leptospiraceae bacterium | reverse complement strand
TGCAGTGCTTGAATATTTCTATACAGGTGCGTCTCGCTATTTCTTGCCCGGTGTGCTTCATCGACGATGATTAGATCAAAAGGATTTTCAGAAACGAGTTTCTCGACACTTTCCTTATCCTCCTGACTCAATTTTCCCTGGGATAAAAATTGAACATACTCCGATTCGGGAATCTTAAAAAAATCATTAAGAGTCTCTTTCCATTGCGGAATGAGCGTTGGAGGCGCAACAATAAGAACTCTTCCATTTCGCTCTCGAAATCTACGAATCACTTCACCGGCAGTAAACGTTTTACCCAGACCTACGGAATCAGAGACAATCGCTCCGCCGAGGATTTCGAGTTTCCCAAGCACATTTTCTGCGCCAACCCGTTGAAACTCGGCAAGCAAATCCGTATCCTCTAATCTTTCTTTGGTAAGTGCTCCTATATAATGCCTGATAATATATAAAAAAAGCATAAATGGAGAGAGGCCAATCAGTGAAGAAATTTTTCTGGCTCGCCGCTTCTTCTCAGAATCTACAACTGTAATTAATGATTCGGTCAGATCAACGGTGGAAGATTCCCATAGTTCCCGGAACCATTCATGTAGTGAATTATAGTGTAGATCTCCTGTATTGGTGATGTTGAGTTCTCTATTATCCGTAAAACCCGATTCGCTGAAGTTGGACGAACCAACAATGGAATATGTATGAGTACCATTGGGTAGTTCAACGGTTGCAAGGTAAGCTTTCGCGTGAAAGAAGTCTTCGGTATAAAGCCGAACATTCAAAACTTTCCGTCTCAATAATTCCAGAAAAAGTTCAGCATGTTCCATGTCATGACCGGCAAGGTCTTCTTCGAGGCTGCGTACGATTTCATGAAGCTGGGCTTTCCAATCCAGTTTGACTCCCGTGGCCAGCATGGTGGCAGTTCGCCTGTCTGTGCGCGGACTCATAATAACTCGGATCATGTTTTCGGGGGCATTTCTAACATCTTGAAAAATGGGGTTTTGTAGCAACCCCTGAGCTATACACTCAAAACCACTGTAATAAAAATAGCCTACAGCAATGTTCAAATTGGTCGCATAGGGAAGAATGATTCTCTGTAAAACAGTGTCCAGCCGCGTCTCTTCCGATTTATTGTCTATAATGGCGGGAAATTTCATTGTAGCTCAAAAATCCATTTTCTTTCTATGAAATCAAGCCATTTACCAAGGTAGTTCTTCTCTGGCCGACTTGAAACATGGACCTTTCCTGAGCTTTTCAAAACGAAAAAATCGAAGAAGAGAGATCTTGGACCCTTTTCAGGGTATGGATGGATCGCCCAATCCAAGTAAAATCCAAGTCAGATTAACTTTGTAGTGAGTATTGAATCGAATAAGTAGCATACTCGTAAATTTCCGTTCTTTGCTTTTATCAAGGACTTCGTGTAAAGCATTTCTTGAGAGATAACCGAATTCGACACTTGCGGCGCTCGGGTTTTTATTCAAATCGGTCAACACCCAACTCAATCGATCGTACATATCGCTTGCGGTTTTTTTTCACGTCTTCAATAAAATCTCTTAAAGTCTCTTGATAGGCGCGGCCAGATAATTCTGAAATCTGTCGTATTATTTCTTGTATGGGACCCTTATTTGCCGAGGCAAAGGTTTTTTTCGCTGGTATTATAAGTTCACTTTCCTACAAAATGGATTACGAGTTGGATTCATATATATGATATTAAAAGGTACCATCTCATTGAAACGATCTCGCACCAATTCAATTCAATCCCAATTGGTCCATTCGGAAGGCATGAATCCTCCTTCAAATTAAGATTGAATCGCATGATGAACGCACAGTGTCGTATATACGAATCTTACATTTTCTCCACACCAATCGGCACCGATCTCCGCATAACCCGCGCTAAATACCATCCGCATGCGAACCAGAACAAAACCATTGCAATTGCGCCCGCAATGGCCGCGTTGGCGTATACTCGAATGAACGCCGTCAGCCACATATATACGAAGGCATAAACGATTGTTAAGCCACCCACTCCCGGCAACAGAGTTGTGAAAAATAGTTTCAACGCACTAAGCCAGTGTGTTGATATTCGCTTGAATAATACGATCGGATTCACGACCAGAGGATGCAACGCAAGCAGCGGCAGCACAACCCAGAACATGAACTTATCCAGGTGCAGCTCATCCATGATCAGCGCCAATCCAAAAGCCCCGCAGAGTACAACCGTAAGCTGGGCACAATTGCGAAACAATCGTCTGATTATATCCGCACCGATTTTCTTTTTACGTAAAATGTACAGTATCAGCAGGATCAAAACCAGCGCCGCGACCGATCCACTCCAGAGCATGTGATAACTGCGTTCCTCCACGCTCAGGGCCGCAAGCAACGCACCAAACCACAGCAGAAAACCCTGTAAAAAGTCCAGCAATACGAAACGCGCGGCTACCCGGCTGCGTATCCGGGCAAAAATCAAGACTATTAATTGCACGAGAGAGCCGAGCAACGGTGCGCACAGTACAGCGATTATGAACTCTCCATAGATAAACGGCTCATTCCATTCATAAACAGCGAAGGGCGTCGGTTTCGTTGCGCCTACGGCCACACGCTCCCATTCACCGGATGCGTTTAAACGTAGAATACCATCCTGACCGAGTGCTACCAATGGACCCCGGGGCGTGACGACTAAATCCAACAATTCCAACTGATAGTCTACGCCGGGAATTGAATTGTGTCGGCGAATGAAGTCCAGACGATCCGGCGGGTACTGCCAGGCAATCGTCCAGTTTATTCCGCCATCTATGGACTCTTCCAGATCCAGACTATCGCGTTGAATACGATAGATATGCCCGGGGTTCGTCAGTGTGGACGCCTGTATGATGGCCGGTCGCGGGGACGAAAAAGTCGGATGCAAAAAATAAGCCACCTTTTTCCAGCTCTGACCGAAGTCATGCGAAGCGTAAACCTGACAACGGGGCTCGTTGCCTCTTTCCTGCCGACAGCTTTCGTGGCTTATATAAAAATCGTTTCCGGTCGATCCGCTGTACTGAAACGCGTACAATACTTCGCCGGCCAGTAACAGACGAACAATGCGCGGCGGAAAATAGCCCTTGCAGCCCGCCACTAAAAATACGAATCCGAATAGACTCAGCAGGAGTAACGGACGAAAGCGATTCATACCGAAAGTTTACAATGGGATTGTTTTATGTAAACAAAGAACAATCGTCTTAAATCATTTAAGCGCCATTCTCCAGAATCAGAAAAATACCCATAGCTGCAAGTGTTGGAATGAACGGACCCAACAACGCCAGTACGCGATAAGCCAGCGGAACGGATTTTTTGCCGATCAACAGCGCACCGAGCACTATACCCACAATGAATAAGGGAATTGCCAGCAAACTCAGCAAGAATCCATCGGGAATCAAGTACGCTCCGATCAATGCGAGCACGATAGCCGCATCCACACCGAGTGCCAGCCAGAGCAGTATGAATGATTGTTGTTGTTTCATCTATACTCGCCTGCTTTACAGAAAATCAAAATCCGCGCCCGTATCGGCCTGCATGACATGTTGGGCGTATAACCGCGCGTAACCGCGTTCGGGCGCTTCCGGTGGTCGCCATTGCTCTCGCCGTTCTTGCAGTTCGGCCGCGTCGACCAGTAAATCAATCGATCGTTGTTCCGCGTCCAGCGCAATCAAATCTCCATTACGGACCAGCGCCAACGGTCCACCGGCCGCCGCTTCCGGTGCGCAGTGCAGTACAACCGTACCGTACGCCGTTCCACTCATGCGCGCATCCGAGACGCGCACCATGTCTTTCACACCCTGCCGGGCCAGATAACGTGGAATAGGCAACGAGCCCGCTTCGGGCATGCCGGCGCCGACCGGACCGGCGTTCCGCAAAATCAGCACGTGCTCGGCAGTCAGTCCCAGCGCTTCATCATCAATACGATGGGCCGCATCTTCCGGCGATTCGAATACCATGGCCGGGCCGGTGTGTTTTAATAGATGCGCGGAGGCGGCCGCTCGCTTTAACACGGCCCCATCGGGAGCCAGCGAACCCTTTAAAGCTACCAGCGAACCGGTGCCTCCGTATGGTTTCGCTGAAGACGCGATTGTTTGTTGCCAATCACCGGGCGGTTTAAAACCGGCGATCAAATCTACCAGAGTTTCTCCGGTTGCGACCCGCGCATTCAAATCTAACTTTTCGGCCAGTGCCTTTAACAACACCGGCATGCCGCCCGCTTTATGAAAATCTTCTAAATAGTTAGCGCCCGCCGGTTTACAATTCACCAGCAATGGAATATCCCGTCCGGCCGCATCCAAATCGGCCAACGTGATTTCTATGCCGGCACGGCGCGCAATCGCCATCAAATGCACGACCGCGTTGGTAGAGCCACTGATGGATTGTAACACGCGCAGAGCATTCATAAACGAAGCGCGTGAAAGCACATCGCGTGGGAGTATTTCGGAACGCGCCATACTCACAATCGCCCGACCGGAAGCGACCGAGTGCCGCAGACGATCACCGCTTCCGGAAGGACAGGCCGCTCCACCGGGCAACATGAGTCCCAGCGCTTCGGTCAAACAGGCCATGGTAGAGGCCGAGCCCATTACCATGCATGTACCTCCGGTGGAACACAGCGATTGTTCCGCCGCCTGCAACGTCTCCGGATCGATTTCACCGGCCCGGTATCCCGCCCAGAAACGACGGCAATCGGTACAGGCCCCCACCCGCTGTCCGCGCACATCCCCGGTCATCATCGGTCCGATGACCACCGACAGCATGGGTCGATTGGCGGAGATACCGGCCATCAGTTGCGCCGGTACGGTTTTATCACACCCACCGGCCAGAATGACACCATCCATAGGATAGGCCCGAATCATCTCCTCGGTTTCCATGGCCATGAGATTGCGATATAACATGGATGTAGGTGAGATTAAAATTTCGCCCAGGGAAATGGTCGAAAAAACGAACGGCAAACCGCCGGCTTCCAGCACGCCGCGTTTAACGGCGTCGATCACTTCCGGCATTTGCCGATGACAGGTGGTATAATCGGAAGTGGTATCGGCAATGCCGATGATCGGCCGATCATAATCTTCTTGATCGTACCCGGCGGATGCCAGAAAGGCCCGGCGGATAAACCGGCTGAAGCCCGGATCGCCATAGGATGTTAAGTTACGATAAATACCGGTTAATTCTGATGACATACGTTATACTTTAAAAATCGAGGGCAGCCGTCTCATATTACTAACTTACTATAATTTAAAGTTAATATACTTCGTCACGGTGTAACTTTCGATGCCTTCCGCTCCGCCTTCGCGACCGAATCCGGATTTTTTAATACCGCCGAACGGAATCTCCGCCGTGGCAATGACCAGATTGTTGATCCCCACCATGCCCACGTCCAATTGCTCGGCGGCCAGAAAGGCCGTGCGCGTATTGCGCGTAAAGATATAACCGGCCAGCCCGTATTCGGATTGGTTGGCTTTTTGAATTCCATCCTCCAGATCGCGAAAAGCAGTGATCGGCGCGATCGGACAGAACGGTTCCGAATTCATAATCTGCATGGCCGCGGTAGTATGCGTCAGAACGGTAGGTTCATAAAAGTACCCTTTTGTAATACCCGCCGGACGTTTGCCGCCATACGCCACCCGGGCGCCTTGCTGGACGGCGTTTTGGACGAGTGCTTCCGTCGCTTCCAATCGACGTAAATTGGAAAGCGGACCCAGGTCGGTATCCGCGTCGGCGCCGTTGCCGATTTTCATACCGGCGGTTTCGTCTACAAAAACCGATGTAAACTCATCCAGCACGCTTTCCTGTACATAAAAGCGACTGGCGCAAATACACACCTGACCGTTGTTGCGAAATTTACCGCGGGCACAGATGCGCGCCGCTTCCGCAATATCCGCGTCTTCGAAAACCAACACCGGCGCGTGTCCGCCCAGTTCCATGGAAATCGACTTAACACCCTCCGCCGCCAGTTTTAAAAGCTGCTGTCCGACCGGTACCGATCCGGTTAGCGACACCTTCCGAATTACAGGCGATTGGATTAAATGCGCGCTGATTTGCGCGGGGTCCCCCAGCACCACGTTCACCAGGCCGGCGGGCACTCCGGCGGCGGCACACGCTTCGGCAATGGCCAGCGTGGCCCGGGGCGCCTCTTCCGCCGGTTTTACGATAATAGAACAACCGGCCGCCAGGGCCGGCGCGATCTTGCGGGCCGACAACAGGCACGGAAAATTCCAGGGGCTGAATGCGGCCACGGGACCGACCGGCTGACGGATGACCATCAGTCGGTGCTCGCGCGAATGTCCGTCGATCATGCGACCATAAATGCGTCTGGCTTCGTCCGCATACCAATCAAACTGATCGGCGGCGGCATTGACTTCACCGCTACTTTCGGTGATTGTTTTGCCCTGCTCTTCCGTGAGCGCCCGGGCGATCTCAGCGGCGCGTTCGCGCAGAATATCCGCAACATGCCGGAGCATACTACTGCGCGACCAGGCGTCTACTTCACGCCATTCTCGCCAGGAACGATCGGCGGCGGCCAATGCGCGGTCCAGGTCGGCAGGGGCGGCTTTCGGGATTTGATAGATCACTTCCTCGGTAGCGGGATTGATTACATCCAGTTGCGCGCCGTCACTTGATTCGACCCATTGGCCGTCGATGTACATGCGAGTTTCAATTGCCATACGTACTTCCGATTTTGAGAACACCATTCATACAAAATTTTTCATTTTTAATTTTGATTTAAATAAACCATCGGTTACATTGAGCCATCGCCGCATCCGACACAGGATTACATCGGGAACAGGATTACATTCGGCGCAGGATCGCATGCTAACTTCATTTCATAAAACATTAGCTTAGAGCCCGATTGTATGCCGCAAGCGTTGCGTGTCCGCCACCCAGTTGCCCACATTCCAGCGACCGAAAACGCCCATGCCGCCCAGTTCATGCTCGCCATAGTACACCGGCACGTGGATCAATGATAACCCTTCATACGCGAAAGCTTCAGTCAGCGCTGCCTGCAATGATTCCACGGAATAACCTCCATGCAACGCTCGCACGCCGTCTACCGCCGATGCCAGTTG
>JAGRMX010000183.1 GCA_020441025.1 Leptospiraceae bacterium | reverse complement strand
GTTTGGATAGTTTCAATCGGGTGGCCTATTCCATAGAGCGCTTTTTTTATCCGAGCGGTCATCCCCAGGCGGGCAAGGCATTGCCCGGCAGCGCCGTGGGCAGTTGGTACACATCCAATGGCAATGATCAGACCGGCGGCAATCTGGCGGGGTTGGGGCAATTGAATTCCACTTTTCGAACGTGTAATGCCAGCGGTCAGCAATGCACCATCGGCACGCCCAATTACAGTGGCAATGCGTCTTCTAAAGTGAATCCGTCAACCGCCACGGGTGGGGAAAATGCCCTGACCAATATTCCGGTGGCGGCCTGGTCGACCGGGACAAATTCGGCCACCGTGCAGATGCGCTGGGCCATGCAGGCCGCGCCCACGGTGGCGGGTGGTTCCTGTGCCTGTACGGCCAGTTTGAATCCCTCCGATCCTTCCCAGTTGCTGGTTTCCACTCAGGCCCAGACATCCGGGACGACGTACACGTTTAACGTGGGTACCGCAACGGACATCACCGGAGGCACTTCCACTGCCGGTAGTATCAGTTATACCGGCCGCGGCCAATCCCGGGCGCAGGTTCAGATCTATCGGGTGTATCCGCAGCAATCTTCCAGCGAAGATATTGTGGTACTACGGGCGCTCACATCCGGTTCGCTGTATAACCTGGGCATTTATTTTTACGATTTCTCGGGACCCAATCCGATTTTGTTTCATCGCATGCGTGATGTTTCGGTGACCGCCGGCCAGTTCATACAGCTCACGGTCGATAAAAGTTGTAGCGTACCCTGCGGCGTGGCATCGGTAACCAGCGAGGACGTGCGGGTGGGCTCCTCGCCTTCATTCAGCATTACCGCCAATCCCAATTCGGCGACGGCCGGCAACATCGATTCAACCGGTCTGGCTTCCAATGCCACCTGGGAAGTGTTCTCTTCCGTGCCGGGTATGTCCTCTACCGATGGGATTATTTTTATCTCATACAGTCTGAGCGAATCGCCCATGGATTTGATGTGCTACAGCAATCGCGATGGCGACGTTTCCTTCGGGTTGATGCTGGGTGGCTTTCGCTCACTGAACGCCTTCGGTTCGTCCGTCTATCCGTTTATCTATCCGGTGGATAATGCCAACGATTCTGCCGTACAGGGACGCTGTTCGCTATGGCCTTCCAGCGGCAGCGGCGACTATCTGCAACGCGTGCAGGATACCAACTCGGCGGGCGATTTCGTCTGGGTGGACGGTTGATAATGCATGATAATGCATCGAGGCGATTGATCTGTCGGACGATTGATCCGTCCGGCGATTGTCTGCGGCGTAGCGTTATAAAAAAATCGACGACTTGATGCTTTACTCGACGGAGTTGCGCCGTGTATGCTCACAGAAAAGCGCGCTCTGCCGCAGCAAAGCGCGCTTTCGGACTCGTTCAGTCTTTCAGTCTGAATATTAAGCGATAGATTTATAATTCACTGCCGCTCAACAATCTTCCAAAATCGATTCGATCTTCCAGAACGATTCATCTTTAAGATCCATTCCATTCAGTCTTTGGAAACAATCATCCACAGGCCTTTATATTGTGATTGAGTTACGATGGAATCTCAAATATCACCATCGGTCTGCAAATGTCCGATTGCTGCCATCCCGTTATTCAGCAGGCATACCCGCTTCCATCAATTCAATCGCTTTTTCCGGTGTTTCCGCCAGTTGCAGCAGTTTGGGGTCCTCGGGCGAAACGGTTCCATTTCCAACCATGAAGTTCAGGCGATCGAACAGCGATTGCCATTTGGCCCGCGGTCCCAACACGACGACCGGCACCCGATTCTTTTTCCCCGTCTGAATTTTTGCGATGGTTTCATAGATTTCCCATTCGGTGCCCACACCGCCCTGAGCGATTAAGATACCGGCCGCCCGATCGACCATCTCGGCTTCACGCTGGGCAAAGCTGGCGAAAACATAACCGTCGGTGGTGTAGGGATTGAGCGGTTCGTTACCGCTGCCAAAGTATGTGGAGTAGCCCAGGGAAACGCCGCCGGCTTCCTTTGCACCGCGATTGCCGGCTTCCATAATGCCGGGACCGCCGCCGGTGAGAATAGGATACCGTTCACCATGCTTTTCGGTCCATAGCTTCGCGAATTCTCTGGTCTGATCGTAATGCTGCATCCCTTCTTTGGCCCGGGCACTGCCGAAAATCGTAATAAAGCCGTTGGGTGCGGAACGCTCTTGAACGACTTTTGCGCAGAAGGCGTCCAGGGCCACATCGTCCGGTGTGGGGATTTCGCCGTCCGGAACGCGTCGCGCCGGCTCATCGCACTGAGTTTTGTCCAGAACAATCACTTGATCGCCCTGTGGTTGGCAGCCAGTGGAAAAAAGGGCTGCCAGGCAGATGGTTGCCAGAAATGCGTATCTCATTTTTTACTCCCGGAATCTCCCGTCTCAACGGACGGGACGTAGATGTTTATATACGATCCGTTATATAGAGTGATTGGAGTTCCTCTATAAAAGCAGACCGGCAATCAGTTCAGCGGGTCCATCCTGATTCTTCGTTCAGGAAAACCCGGGACTGATTCTAAAGCAGAGCATTCTCCTGTCAGATGATTTTTTCCGCCACAACGCCCCGCTCGGCGCTCAGATGACCGTCTTCCAGCGTCTCGGGCGCTATGCGCACCTCGCCCGGTTGGTCATGGATATGGGTAACGCGGGCGTGCAGAGATTTCAGTCCTCCCAGCCACCAGCGCTCGTCAGCCAGATATATCAAATCACCGACCCGGGCGGCCATTCTGTCCAGGTCCGCCTGGCTGAGGCCGACACCATCCAGATTCTCGGACAGTTTCAAGTGACAGTGCACTTTTTCGCCGATCTCTTCTTCGTTGGGCTCGGCGCCCTTGAAACGTAATTTTGCGTCTTTGATAGAAGCGATTACCAGCCCCGACATTTCATCGTGCGATTTGGGTTTTGTAAACATGGAAATCAATAGAGCCAGCAGCACGGTAACGCCTATTCCAAAAAGTGCCCGGATAAACCGATAGCCGTTCTCCGGTCCGATGCCGTGGGCAATGAACTCCATGGGATTGAACCAGAGCTGCGGTTGCACGCCTTCTTTCGCGGCGGTTTCAATCAAATGCACATTATGTTCGGAGATCAATGAAACTATTAACGTGAATGCAAATCCCAGTATGAGCGACCAGAACGCGGCCGGTGTGGTGATACGACGCGAGAATATGGAAAGCAGTATGATTGTGACCAATGGCGGTGTGATGGTAGCCGTAAACATGCCGTGTACCACGTAAATTGATCTGTAGCTGGCGAAGAACGGAACCAGTAATATGCCGACCACCGCAGCGGCAATCGCCACGATGCGGGCCACGTTCAGGTAATGGTGATCTTCCTGATCGGGTTTGATGTACGGTTGATATACGTCATTGATAAAGATGGCGGTGATGGCGTTCACCAGAGTGTCGATGGTGGACATCAACGCGGCGGTCAGAGCGGCTACTATGAAACCGAACACTCCGGGAATACCGAACCATTGCGTGACCCGGTCGGTGACCACCATGAATATGTGTTTGCTGATGTCGGTTTCATCCGGCTTAATCATGCCGGCCTGTAATAGTTGCTCGCGAATGCCTTCGTTATCCAGCAGCCCGGTGTTGACCATGGCGGTACCCAGCCAGCCCGTGTTGGCGATGGCCAGTACGGCCAGCGGCATAAAAATCAAAATGATGGCGAACATGGCCTTGCGCCCGTCCCGGGGGCTCTTGGTACTCAGAAACCGCATTATGGTTCCCTGATTCATGAAGTAAAACGCGATGGAACTGGCCGCCGCGTCCTGCCAGAAGATGCCAGCGTGACTGAACTCGGTAGGCAGATTCACTTTTGTAAAAGGCAGGCGATGTTCTACGGGTAGATTGGCGAAGAACACGTCGATGCCGCCCAGCATACTCAGTCCCAGAATGAAGACCAGAAATCCCGCGCCCAGTAATACGAATCCCTGGAGCAGGTCGGTCATGATAACCGAAGTCTGTCCGCCGGCGTGCATATAGATGGCGCCTACAATCGCCACCAGCACCACGATGATATACAGATCCCAACCCGCCGGCACACCCATGGCGGGTAGATTCAGCATGGGTTGCAGAGCGGTACCGAGGGTATAAAAATTGATACCCACGTATCCGGTCATAAATAACAGTATAAAGAATACGGTTAAGAGTCTGGTTTTGGTATCGAAGCGACGTTCGAAGTATTCCGGAATCGACTTAATGCGATTGAAATATATAATCGGTAACCAGCCCAGTAGAAAGAACGGTACAATAAACCAATCGTTCAGATAGGTCATTGTGGAAGACAGGCCGTTCTGATAACCGATGGCGGCGTACTTAATAAAACTATAAGAACCCACCACCGTGGCGATGCAACTGATGGCCACCAGCCACCAGGCGAAGCGCTGTCCGCCAAAAAAGAAATCGGAAGTACTTTTGGTGAATCGAGAAAAAAGAGTCCCGATATACAGGATTCCAACAAAATAAAGTACAATTACGATATAGTCCAGCCAGCTTGCGGTTATCATTGTTCCTTCCGTTGTATGATATGCTCTTAAATTGAATCGTTAAAAATGTGTATTGCAATGTTTCGCATTGATTCAATTGCCGAAATTGAACTTACGAATTATGGTTTTCAGTCGGATAATAGCATGACCGAAGCGATCCACAGGCCGTGCATGACCAGATAGAAAGCGAATCCAATCAGTATTCCGCGCAGCAAACGTCGGTCGTCCTTTCGAGACAGATTGAGCACCTTGCGGTCATAGGCCACGAAGATAGCGAGAAAGAAGAAGAAGCCGCCCACTCCATATTGATAAAAGTAGGGTAACCAGGCCTGTATCCAATCCATATGTCGTTCCTGCTGTGGTTTCGGCGCGTCGAATGCTCTTTTATTATGAAAGAGGATCACGAAGCGCGTTTTAAGATTTTAATCTGTCAGATTGCCGATGCCGTATCGCGCAGGCCTAAACTGACGGTTGAATTTAACATTTTTATGACGGATGTATGAAAAGCAGCCGGCACCGGTTCAATCCGGCTCGTTCAGAAAACCTGTGGGCAGCATCAGTATGCCGGGTGATTCTATTCAGAACGCATGGTAGCGCTCAAAATGCCAATTCTCACACCGATTGTTATGGTTGTGGAGCTCGCTCGGCGAGACCAATTCTTATAAAAAGCAAGGGCGCCAGCCATACGGCCCACAATACCATCAGACTATAGCGTACAAATCGAAGGATCATGGCCGGAAGTTCGGGCTCCCGGGGAAACAGGGCGGACAATCCGATTCGAATAACCATTACACCGATCAACGCCAGCACAAAGCGTGCGAGACGACGCAGCCAGGCATCGTCGATCTTAAAATGCGCCTGGCGTTCATAAAAAGCGGCACCGATCAAGGTCGCGCTGAAAACCGCCAGATTGCTGATCATGGATTCCAGTGATCGGGGAGCTATGATTGCGTCGGGTTGATCGGCGGCGGCGTTCACGGCCCAGATGGGATTGTCCAGGCGCGCATTCTGTTCCAGTAACATGCGGATAAAAATGGGAACGGCAATGGCAATGCCGGCAAAGAGCAGGGGCAACGTTATCTGCATGGCGGTGCTCTGTTGGTGATACCATCGCCATGCTCGATCGATATAATGAATGAATGCCAACAACAGAATCGCGCCGATGATCCAGCCCAGCACAATGCTGTGCGGGAAGTGAACGCCCAGATACATGCGTGAAAAAGAAATCATAAAGGCTATGAATCCGCATGCAATCCAGATAAGGGCTGTGCCGTTTTGTTTCAGACCGGCGCCCCAATGCGCCAGGTAGCCCCAGACGGCTACGGCATTCTGCGAATGTCCCGACGGTGGTCCATAGGATGTTTCCGTGGCCAACCCCTGTATACGCGCGTCCCACCAGTACGGACGCGGGCTGTGTAGCGCCAGTTTGGCCACCGAGTTAATAAACGAACTGAGGCTCAAGAGCAGCAAAAAACGAATGGCAAAGCGCTGATCCACGCAGAAAAAAATGAAGGACACCAATAAAATATAAAAATCTTCCAGCCCGAGGAAGGAAAAGAATAGCATGATTCCATCAAAATACGGGACGGCCTGCTGTATCTGCAGGATCAAATCGACACCGGCGTGCATTAAGGGTTCATAAATCATGACAATTCAATGCTCCTGAGAAGGGCGCTGTCAATCGTATTCAGATTGAACGGCGCCCCATCAGGCTGCTGAAAAAGTAACCTGCCATAGCAGAAAATACTGTTAAAATCAAAACGGTTTGAAAGTCGCCAGATAGATGGCTACCAGTACTACCAGGGGCAATCCCCACCAGAAGAACTTGCCGGGTAATCGGTAAACCAACGCCAGGGCGGCACCCAGAAACAACCAGATGAAGATTTTGGCAATGAACCAACCGGGCCAGCCGATGCCGAGGCGGGCCTGCAGACCGAAAGCGCCCAGCAGCGATAGAAACATGCCGATGCCGTGCATTATGGCTACCAATCGGCGGCGGGAATAATTACGATCGCCGCCGTTCAGCCGATGCAGCGTTACTCCGCCCAGCACGAAGATAATCACAAAATTGCCGAACAGGTGAATGAGTCGATAGACTTCCATGGAAAGCATAGGGGGGAACATTTCCTGGAACGGACTGCGGAACAAGCGAAAAAAACTATTTCAACCCGGAATATGAATGTCGGTTACAATCAAGGTGCGATCGTCTTCCGTGCGGGCGTTGCCCTGGTATGCGGCCAGTTCCGTGCGGGCGTATTCAATAGACTCGTTCAGGTTCATGCTGATTGTACCGCGCAGCAGATTCAGCAGACCCCGTTCGCCCAGCATCTGTCAATCCTCGTTGAAAGTTTCGGTAATGCCGTCCGTATACATGATCAAGCGGTCCTGGCCGGTCAGCTGAATGCGATCCTGACGAAATTCGGTGTCATGGAATATGCCCAGGATCTTACTATTCTGCCTTAAAAAACGAACGCGCTTACGCTCACGTTGCACCAGAAAAGCCTTGGGATGGCCGGCGTTGCAATAGGTCAGCCTGCGCTTTTTTAAGTTAATATGAGCGCATATGGCGGTAAC
>JAGRMX010000182.1 GCA_020441025.1 Leptospiraceae bacterium | reverse complement strand
GGCCGCCATTATGCAACACGCGCAGCGGGACGGTACACATGGCAATTGAACTGGAACCACAATTTTATTCCGGTTGGGAAGGTTTTCGTCTGTATGACGACGTTCTGGATGCCGGAATCATCCCCGCGCCCGGCGGTCGTTTGATTTCCCTTAAATACAAAGGCACGGAGCTTCTATTCGTTCAATCCGAGCACGAAGGCGAAAATCTCACACTTGAGTTTTCAGATCTGGAGGAACTACGAGCGGCCAAACTGGACATTGGATTTCGCGTCTGGGGTGGTGATAAAACCTGGGTCGCTCCGCAAAGCGATTGGTGGGAGGCCATTCCGCCCCTGGACCTGGATGCCGGACACTATGCGCCGGGTATCGAAGACAATGCCGTGTTCTTACTCTCCCCGGTATGTCGAGAAACGGGGCTACGCATCATGCGCCGCATTGAAATGCATCCGGGCGGAGAGCTATACCTATGCCAGCAATTACGAAACGTATCTACCGCCGATGTAGAACGCGGAATCTGGGACGTAACGCAAATGCTGCGACCCTGTGACGTATATATACCGGCTAAATTAGAGCATGTTAACCCGGTTGTCGGTGAAGGCGATTCGGCTGCGCATATGCCGACGGTGGTCAGCGCAAGGGACGGCTGGGTGCGTATTCGCTGCGATGCGGCCGTGCATTTTAAGTATGGTATAGTGCCGGCCCGCGGCGAATTGTTGGTAGTACGACCCAATGGCGATCATTCCATCGGTATGCTGCGCACCTTTGATACGGGATCGAACGGCCAGGCCCAATTCGCCCACGGCGCACAGGTTGAAGTGTACAATTCTCCTGCTATGAATTATCTGGAAGTGGAAATTCACGCCCCCCTGCAAATGATTCCGCCCGGCGGCCAGGTAGAACACAAACAAATCTGGCGCATCGGTCAACTGCCTTTGGATGTCGATCCGCAGGAAGCGCGCCGGTTATTATCAACCGACCCGCAATAGTCTTTTAAATGATCAGGTTATTTATTATCTGGTTGCCTGATCGGTCCTGCATCGATCCGATCAGATGTATTCATTGCAGATAACGTTCCAGCAGATTACCCGGTGCGGCACCCAATCGGGTATCGCCCTGGATGTTCCGGATAACCGATTGAACCGATTTGTTTAACAGCGCTTCCATCGGACGATTGATTTCAATGGCGGAAGCCGAAACGCCGAATTCCTGCCGGTCCTTTTCCGCCACGCTGAAATCCACATACTGCACGCCCTCATCCGAGAGGTACTTAACGCGCACCGCCAGGTTCACATCGTAATCGACGGTAGTGTAAGGCAGAAATAGCCAGCCTACCAGCGTTACACATCCCAGAAATCGAGTGGAAGCGGCGCTGCGCTGTTCATTCACCGTGGCACGCACGGCGTCGATTTCCACGCCTCTGGGAAGCAACAATCCCTTGAGACGATCGCGCACCTGGCTTTCGTATTCATTCGATTTCTGTGCCTGCAATATGTTTCCATCGTATACGTTCACCGGGTACAATTCGGGATTCTGCCAGAGCAGCTTGGCCGCTACGACCCGCGATAGTAGCTCCAGTCGATTCATGCCGTTGTTATCAATTCGGTATGTGTAGTCGGCGCTCCAGGTGACTTCATTAAACTCCTTGCGATGTTCGACATTTACCAGGTTTACGCTGAGACCCACGATATTATCGAGTCTGCCCGTCGATCGTGGAGCTTTGTCCACGCGTCCGAAAACCAACAGGTCGATATTGTACTCCCGGGCGGTTGTGTACATCTGTTCTTTGATATCCGTGCTTTCTTCAAATTCCCCTTCCATTTTTTGAAACATATTGCTGACTTCAAAAGTGGTCACCATATCGAAATCTTCTTCGTATGAGAGAGCCAGGTAAAAAGAATGATAAATTTGATAATACTCGTAATCGTTTACGTCTTCGCCCCGGCTGAATGGCACGATCGCGACACGTTGCCGTGCTTCCAGAGCGGTCGTTACCGCGAGAATAAGAAAGAACAGAAGAGCAATTTGAATACGTCGCATAGTTGATTCCCGCTATCTCAATTCTCGAAATAATCGTACGAAGGCATTAAATAATAATTCCCCCATTCGTACTTGAAATTCAGCTTCAAAGGAAAGGTTTTTTGACTGATGGTAACGTCTATGTTCGCCACAGCTTTGCGATAATTATCGCTGAATTCTACGCTTCGAATGGCGTACGAACGATATTCGAACTTCTGTCCATTCTCAAGCTCCGCCTGCCGCCGCATCATAAAATAAAAACGGGCAGAGAGATATAGTTCGGATGCCACCATCGGATTCGAGCCGGTTCGAAAAATAAGCTCGCCGATGTTCTCAGACGATTCAAAGTTAGAAAAATAATCCAGGTACATTATATAATAATAAAACTCATCCTCTTTCACATGTAGCGCGACGTCGCGAATAACTTCTTCCAGCTGATTGTAGTTACGTCCCACTGCCAGAGCGTGCGCATGAAAAACTCTTCCACTGGCCTGCAACACGCGCGGGTAGATTTCCAGTTTATAACTGGGCGCGTAAAAATTACCGAAACGATGGCGATAGTTTTCGCGTACGTTGCGGGCAATCGAATCAAAACGTTCGGTCAGTTCCCGCCGTGCCTGGCTTTCATTGCGCGGATAATCATCAATATTTTTTATTTCTTCTATAATAGCATTCGCCGGTACCGCCAGGTTGGTACTCTGCATAAAGCGGTAACTCGCCGTTGCCATGCCTACCAATTTGCCTTCCGCACCCAGAATAGGGCCGCCGCTATTGCCCGAATTCAAGGCGGTAGAAATTTGAATATACTCGGTTTCGTTTCCGTACGATTCCACCACCAGTTCGCTGTTACTCACCAGGCCGTCGGTAATCGTCAGCTTAAGATCCCTCGAATCCGGCACGGCCGGATAGCCGAGCGCGAACACGGTTTCGCCTTCCGAGGCGCCGTGAGATTCCAGTCGGATGCCTTTACGTTCTTCAATTCCGGGAAAAGTAAGAATGGCGATATCGTTGATTTCATTTACCCGCACTACGGATAGATTTTCGATTTCATCGCCTTCTTCACCCTGAACCGGGTCGAGATACATAGGCGCCACGGAGATCACATGGTAATTGGTAATTAGATATTTTTTATTATTATATTCCGCGATGAATGCGGAACCATGAGCGGTCGGTGTTCCGTGATTGCGCACGTATAAAATCATCACGTTATCCCGATTATCCTGAAAGATTTTACGCGCGTCGGTTTGTGCGCTTAAACCGACGCCGGCAGAAAACAGCGCAATAACCGGTCCGAGTGCCGCTAATACCCGAAGTACCGGGGTATGTAATAAACTTTTCTTCATATGCAGTCCTGCGATTTATCGCGCCCGAACTTGAGTATAAGCGCGACATAACATTAACGGAGGGAACACCTGCACGAATTCTGTGTTTCTATCGCTGAAACGACAAGCTATTTCCAATGATGAAATAAAAAAATCCGACATCGAAACTAAAAGCAATGTTAACGGACTTTACCCGATTAAACACCGGTCGACTGTTTGCGAGGCCAACGGGCGATGATAAACTGAATAGAATAAAAATTTTCGATGAAGTTTGCGTCTTTTATACCGGAGCATCGTGTTTTGCCGCAATGTTCAGCAAATAAAGTAGAATTGCACGCACGGCAATGCCCGTGGCTTTTTCATCGTCGGACATATCGCCGCCGGCTATATCGAGATGTAAAATCGGATTGCCGTCCTGGGCACCGTTAAAGACGAATGCGGCCGCGCTCTGAGCGCCCCGGGAGCGGCCCCGTGTCGAGTTGCAAATGTCCGCCGCGTCCAATTTGCTTTTGATGGCTTCATAATCGTCTTCCAGCACGTCCAGAGTTTGCACCGGGTCCCCCGCCTCTTCGGCCGCCGTTCCAAATTCATTGCGCAGCGTTTCAAACCCCGGCGGGGACATCAACGCAATCCGATCGCCCACGGCGCGCGTGGCGGCTCCGGTTAATGTTGCCACGGTGAAAGTCAAGTCGGGATTCTCTTTCATTGCCATAGCCACCGCGTCAATCAATGTCAGGCGTCCTTCCGCATCCGTGTGTCTAATCTCCACTTTTTTACCACAGGTAGTATTTACAATGGCGTCCGGTGTCATGGCGTTCGAGTCTATCATATTGGGCGTGGCCGCCAACATAGCATGCACTTCTAAATGTGGAATTCGTAATTCGGCCAGAGATTGCATGACCGCCAACACCGTCGCACCGCCGGTCATGTCGGCTTTCATGGTGTTCATAAACTGGTCGGGCTTGACCTGATAGCCCCCGGTATCGAAAATCACGCTTTTACCGACCAGAATAATTCGGCGTCGCACTTCTCCGGAAGGCGCGTATTTTAAATGGATCCATTTGGGCGGATCGGCCTGCAGTGAACCGCGGGCCACCTGAAAAAAGCAGGGCATGTTCTGTTCAATCCAACCCGTGTCTTCAACAACGGAAAGTTGTACGCCGGTTTGCTCCTGTGCTATGCGTCGTGCCGCCGCTACCAGATGATCGGTACGTTTGATATTGGCCGGTGTATTGACCAGATCCCGGGCCAGGCCGGGCGCTCCGGCCATGGAGTTGATTCGTCGAATATCTTCGAGACTGAACGCCTCCGGTTGTCCCGTAGCGATTAATGTGCTTGCTATGCGCGGTCCCGGCTCTCTGGCCTCCAGTGATCGGTAGGTGAAATCATATACAGCCGCCGTAGCGTTCAGAACCGCAGAAAAATCCGAACAACCGGGCATACCGGTCGGTGACTGCACTCCCAGAGTGCGAATGGTCTTACTTTTTATACCGGTTTTGAGGGCCGCGCTCAAAGCGCGATAAACACGATACGGTCGAATCGTTTCGCGATGGCCGCAACCGTACAACAGCAAACGTCGGGCGTCCTCCACTCCACTGCGTGGTATGTACAAAGACTTGCCAAACGCGCCTTTAAAGTTTTGTTCTTCGCATATGGAACGCAACTCGCCGGCACTGCGCTCATCCAGCAGCTTCAGATTCTCGTCCCACTCCATTCCACCGTCGGTACCTTTCTGATAAAATACGGGAACGCACACAAAGTCCGGCTTGCGTACCAGCATTCCTTCGAAAGTATCCAGTTCTATGCGCGTATCCGTGGAAGGCATACATACTCCTTAATTGATTCGGTTTGTTCGGTTAAAAAAATGGATTGGACTGTTTTTCTTCAAATATTCTGGTAAAGGGACCATGGCCCGGTATTACATAAGTGCCATCATCGAGCGTAAACAGGCGTTCGCGAATGCTTTTCATAATAGCACCGGAATCGCCGCCCCACAAATCGGTTCGTCCTATGCCCATGGCGAATAGCGTATCTCCGGAAAAGACAATCGGTTTTTCGTTCACCGCAAAACAACACGATCCGGGTGTGTGGCCGGGCGTATGCAAAACAGTCATCCGATTAGGACCGAACGTAATGCACTCTTCATCTTGAAGCAAATGATCAATGGCCCGTTCCGCTTTTTGCTGCGGTACTCCGAACATGCGACATTGCATCTCCAGTTTATCATACAGTTCCTGATCGCCCGAATGCAACGCCACACGCACTCCGGAAACGGGCTGACCGTCCGCATCCGCGGAACCATGTGCGTTTGAACAATGAGACGCCACCGCGTGTGTTCCCAGGCAATGGTCGAAATGGGCGTGCGTATGAACGATCCAGTTTACCCGGCACCCGTGCGATTCGAGATGCCCTATTATGCGCGGCGCTTCGCCGCCCGGATCTACGACAACGGCCTCCCCGGTACTGCGGCTGAATACAATCGAACAATTACAACCCAGAGGAGCCACCGCGAAGGTGATAATTTCCACGTCTTCCAGTGTGTTATGTACCGCCTGTGGATCGGAAAAGCTCATATAAGATCGTTTTGTTTTGTAGTGCGCACCCGGCAAGTCATCTTAAATCCGGTGCCCATAAATCGATTATCGTATGATTTCAATAACGACTCTCGATATCGGAACCGGGCGCCTTTTTGAAAAATAATAAGAAACAGGACGCCGGCATAGATTTTATGGGACAGGCGGCGGACAATAATTCCGCTTCGCACAGTCGCACGTCCGGCTCCTGAACGTCGTTGATTACGAATAAAAAGAAATCCGCATTGTTTTGCCCGCATTGGTCCAGCTTGGCGGCATAGGCGGCGTTGATGCGGGTCTGGGCCTCATCCGCGGTTACGTAGTTATCGGTCACACATCCCGTGCAAAAGACCAATACCGCCATTATGACTGATCGCTTCACAATGGTCTGAATAAAATTCTATTGTGTCTGGCTCAAAACATTTTTCTTTGATCCGGCAGGCCATTCGAGCACCCTTTATGCGGGGCCACGAAACTTATGCGATCAGTGCGCCAGATCATTTTAACGGGCATATTTTTTATTCCGACCGTATTGCTGGCGGAGGTGCGCGCCACGGGACGGATACTGGATCGCGCTACGGGCCGACCGGTTTTTGACGCTTCCGTCGCCGTTCAGGAAACCGGGGCGGCGCTGACGACCGGCCCCGACGGTGAATTTGAACTGGTGGTTCCCGGGCCGGGCTACTATACGCTGCGCATATATGTCGCCGACGATCTGTACCAGGTGAGTAAGGAAGTGCGCTTTAACGGCGAAATAATCACCATCACCGTCGGTCAGACCGATGTTACCAGCGGCACTTCCGATTCGGATTCGGGCGTTCGAGTAGTCGGTTTGCGAGACCAAACCAGACTGTCACGCTTTACGCTTTCTAACGAAGAGATCAAACGACTGCCGGGGGTGTACGGCGATTCGCTTAAGGCGGTCACTACTCTGCCGGGTATTTCCCCCGCTCCGCCGGTAGGAGCGCTGCCCACCACGAACATACTGACCACATCGTTTTTATCGGGATTCAGCGTCGGACCGCCCTATTCCAATTCAACCAGTGGAGTGCTGGTATTACGCGGGTCGGGCGCCAGGGCCAATCAGTTTTATCTGGACGGTTTTAAGATTCAGTACCCCTTTCATCTGGGTGATCAATCCAGCGTAATCAACAACGATTACATTCAATTGGTGGATGTTTATACGGGTACATATCC
>JAGRMX010000181.1 GCA_020441025.1 Leptospiraceae bacterium | reverse complement strand
CATCGGCCCCAACGGCGCCGGTAAGTCCACTCTGTTGCGCATCCTGACGGGTATATCTGCCGCTACATCCGGCAGCGTGCGCTACACGGGAGCGGTGCGGGCCATTCTGGAACTGGGAGTGGGCTTTAATGCGGATTTAACCGGGCGCGAAAACATTTATTACAATGGGCGGCTATGGGGTTACACCGGTCGTGAGTTGCTGGCTAATACCGATTCGATTCTGGATTTTGCGCGGTTGCGCGAGTATGCCGACTTTGCGTTGAATACTTACAGCACCGGCATGCAGATGCGCCTGGCTTTTGCGCTGGCCACGCATCGACGCAGCGACCTGTTACTGATCGATGAAGCCCTGGCGGTAGGCGACGCTTCCTTTCAGCAGCGTTGCATTCGACGCTTTCAGGAATTTCGCGCGGCGGGCAGCCTGATTGTGGTGGTCAGTCATGATTTACATATGTTGCGGGCAGTGGCCGATCGTATTCTTGTGCTGGATTCCGGACGAAACGAGTACTTCGGCGAGCCGGTGGCGGCCGTCCAGAAATACATGCAACTGATCGCCGAACAGTCGCGTCGACAGGCGCAGAATGTACGTCAATTGCAACCCGGCGAATGGGAATTCGCATTGCTGGACGCGCATTTGCAACCGGCCCGGTTGTTTATCGCGGGGGATACGGTGCGGGTGCAGGTGCGTCTGCATCCGGAAGAAGCACGCGCCGACCAGCCGTTCACATCCGAAGCGTCCGGGCGGGTTCATGCCGCCGAACCGGCTGCGTCGTCATTGAATGCGCATGCGGATCACTCAAGAACACATGAGTCGCCTGCGGCGGAGCTTGCGCAAATCACAGTCGGCATTCATGTCAGCGACGGCCGCGGCATTCGGGCGTTCGGCGTGAACACCCGGCAATTGGGTCGGCATAATCTGACGGCGCCGGTCGGCCAGCTAACCTGCATTGAGTTTCAGTTAAGAATCAACCTTGGTCCGGGCAAGTACAACATGGGCTTTTCCGTGCACCGTGGCCTGGCGCACGCTCAGGATTGCTATCTGTGGGAAGAAGGTTTGATTGAATTTGAAGTGGAGGCTCCCGCCGATCGGCAGTTTGAAGGCATGAGTTACCTGGAACCGGAAGTACGATTGATTGCTCAGTAAATAAACACGGTGCCATCCTTTAAACAATTTTCGTAGCAGGTATTGATGCCGGTCGTGGCGCCGCTCAAATAAGTCGTATAGTTGCCTGCCGTACACTGACCGGTACTCACGCCTGAATTCCAGTAGCTCTGCGAACAGTTATGATAACATACCCGGGCCCCCGGTGTCTGGCGCTGAAAGAACGCGGCGTCGCGCAACCCGGTGCAGATGGCATCTCCGTCCTGGGGCGCGTTGATGGTTACGCCAAAGGCGCTCTGCAGGGCGGCCACATACACGCTGCGATTGGCACTGTTGCCGGTGTTATCGGCGCAACTGAAGGCGGCGGTCTGGGCCCGCAGACAGGCGCCGTAATCGTCCAGGTCGCCATTATTATTTAACAATAGAATCAGGAACCGGGAACGTTCCTGTTCCAGGTCCGCTTCGCTGCCGCGGGAGTCGCAGGCCGTCAGCATGCCGGGCAGCAGCAGCAGCGCCACCAGCAGGCGCGCCAGAATTTGCAGGGCACGCCGGGTGCAGGGCGAACGCCACGCTCCTTTCAGCCTTCGTCGGGTGTGTCTGATGTCGATTCCCGCTGTGTCTTCAGTATTTGAGTACTTCATTTTGCCGCTGTCATCCGGATCCCGTCGCTTGTATAATCAACAACAGGTTAAAACTTCATTTCAATGCCCACGTTTAAGAATGGGAACCAGTACTTTTTCCCGTCTACTTTGTTCTCCAGAATTTGAAAATCGTATTGCGGAGACGGATTGGTAGTCGAGTAGGGCCGCGCTCGATCCCAGCTTTCGCCGGTCTGATTGCGTCGGACGTACAGATTGAGCGCTTCCACAAAAAAGTTGCCATAACCCCAGCCGTAGTGAAAGAAGCGATCGATACGAATATCCAGCTGATGGTAGGGTTTAAATCGCTTGCTGTTGGTCAAATCCGAGTATACCGGATCGAATATGGTGCGCCCCCGGTTCTGCTGCAGACCGCCATCGTCATCGATGATCGGTGTGGTCGGCGAAGAGGTCTGGTAGCGCCAGCGCAATCCGACCTGCCATTCCCGGTTGAACTTGTAGCCGAAAATTACGTTGATAATATGTGTCCGATCAAAATCGGCATACACATCTTTGGTGTTGTCATATTGCGAGATGATACGCAATTCATCTTTCGTGCGCAACAGCCGGGATTCTTCGTCGGTCAGTATGTGTTGATGGTCGTTGCGCAAGCTGCGCGACCAGGTGTAGCTGATCCAACCGTACCAGCCGTTCGCTTCCGGCGGTTTTGATTTCTTAATGTAGATTTCATAGCCTTCCGAGAAACCGGTGCCGTCGTTCGAGTAGCCCAGGCGATCATCCAGCAATATCGGCTCGGTATAGCGTTCGTACGGGTGCGAGTTTACGCGATAGGGCGTGGTGATGTACGGATCGACCACAACTATGTCCGTGTAGTAATGACGGTACGCTTCCACTTTGAACAACCAATCGCCCAACTCCTGTTCAATGCCGCCGCCGTAGTGTTCGGCGCGCTCCATAAAAAGATTCGGATTGCCCGAACTGGGAGAGTATTGCCAGGGTTCCGGGACTTTATGATACACGCCCGCGCCGCCGAATAATGTTGTTTTAGTCGGAAACGTGTATGAAAGCGTGCCGCGCGGGTCCACCACCGTCTGGCCGGTCAGCGCGAAGTAATCGGCCCTGACACCCGGTTTAAATTCAAAGCCGTAACCCGCCAGTGTCAGCATGGCATAGCCGCTGTTGTATTGCTGTATGGTGGAATCTTCCACCGGAATGGTTTCAAAATCGGGTTCGTCCGGATTGAAGAAATCGGGACTCTCGTCATTCGGGTCGAGCTGGCGTACGGTGAAGCCGCTGCTGGTGTAACGAAATTGGCGCAACTCGAAACCCGCTTCAATGCGCACGTGTTCTTCCACCAGCTCCCAGTCCAGATCGTCCCGCAGGCTGAGGTAGCCGTCGTGTTGTTCCTGACGCGCTTCCAAATCGCCGATTTCTCCATTCACGTAGATGATGTTGTCGTGTCCGATCAACGTCAGGCGATTGCGAATGAGCGATCCCGGTTGCCATTCGTAGCGTACCGCTTCGGTATGAAACGCGCGATCAAAAGCAAGGCGCGCACCGATTAAAACCGGGTCCAGTTCTTTGGTGGGATCGTTTTCCTGTTTGTCTTCAATTTCCGCGCCGAACGTGTCTTTTGCGCCCAGCGCGTATAAATACAGCGTATGCTCGGGCGCCAGGCGATACATAAGTTTGAATTGCGCGTCCCAATAAATGGGGAGGCGCACGCCATCCGGCGCGAAACTGGCCAGAGTTTTGTGCATGTACGAACCGCGGGCCGCCCCGATCCAGTAGCCGGTAAACCTTCCGGCGCCATCGCGCAACAATCCGGTGGATTCGGAGGCCACGTCATTGCCCGATTCGTCCGTAGTCGTTCTGGCGTCCGTACCTTCCAGCGTCGCGTCGGCGGCGGCGTCACCTTCGATATTCCCACCGTTATTACCATCGGGATCACCGTCCATACCGTCGGCCAGAAACGGTCCTTTAAACAGGGCATTGGCCGACCAGAGCGCAAATGATGTATGGCCGCCGAATTTTTCCACTTCATCGATAGTTTCAATGGAAATGATGCCGCCGGTGGCATCGCCGTAGTACGCGGGGTACGCACCGGTATAGATGTCGATGGTCTGAATCAAATCGTTATGCAGCACCGAGTTGACCGGAAATAGATGGAAGGCATAGCCCACGGGCAGGTCATCCACCAGATACACGTTGGCATCCGCATTGGCACCCCGCAGAACAATGTCCCCGTTGCCGAAGGGCGGCGCCGTAACACCGGGCAGGGATTCAATGCCGCGCAGCGCCTCGCCGAATTGACCGGGGATGCGTTTGACTTCATCCAGGCGCACCTGGTAACGGGAAACTTTCGTTTTTTCTTTTACGCCCCGCACGGTGACACCCTGGCCGGCGGTTTCATCGCTTTCTTCGGTGGTGGTGACGGCTTCCGGTTCGGGTTCGGCTGTAAACACCGGCAGCACCTGATTCTGGGCCAGAATCTGCAACGAGGGTTGTACCAATTGGCCGTCGGGCGTAATCACCCGTACGGTATAAAAACCCGGGCGGGGTACGTTAATGCGCGCTTCACCCAGTTGATTGGTGGACGCAACCTGTCCGGTTTCCTGCACAATCACCTGGGCGTCGAAAATCGGTTCACGCTTTGCGTTCATCACCCGGACGGTAGCCGACAGATTCTGGGCGTGCAGAACGGCGGGGAAAAACAAAGCAAACAATCCCAGCGTAACAATTATAAACGCGCGTATGTTTTGAAAGCGATGCATAAGTTTCATCAGGTTGCAGAAGAAAACGGTTATGGTTCCAGCCCCGGCAAATCGCACACGTCGCATATTTCAGAATACAATTCCACGCAGGGTGGGGGATAATCATTAAACGGACAATCGGCACGCACAATTAAAAGCGAGCAAAGTCGCACGCCGTACTCGGGCGGATGCGCGGGGATCAACAACGGATAGCCCGGTTGTTGGCCGCATTCATTCGCTTTGAATTGAATGGCGGCGCCGATTTCGCTATAAGCGTCCGCCAGCGGCATTTCGTCGCTCTGTTGTACGCACGTAACAAATAAGACCAGCGCGAAAATCCCCATTAAAATTATCAGGGCGATCGGATCGGGCCCGCGCAAATATTCGCGAATGCGAGACGTCATCGGCGACCTCGTTGTTGTTCCGCTCTTTGTTGATTGTACGCGCGCAATTCTTCATCTCGCAGAAACCGAATCACGCGACCTCGAATGCGGTATACAAACGCGCGTCCCAGAATCGAATAGTAATGGGTTTCATGCCAGAACAGTATATTAATCATTGTGTCGCCTTCCAGTTGCTGCACGGCGGTGGCGATGGCATATCCGGGATCGATCGGATCGGTAGCCGGCCATAAGTTAAACAAAAAGAATACGCTGGATTCGCCGTCGGTGTAACAATCACGCACGGGTTCGCCGGGCATGATGTAGCGTACGGGCGGTCCCAGATTACGGCGTTCTTCTTCGCTTAATTCTTCGCGACGTTCGGCCTCAACCGGATCGTAGCATACGTACTTAAACGGCGTGTTGTACATTATGGTGGCCGAGGGTGTGATGCCCGCTCCATGTACGCGCCCGCCCTTATCTATTAACCCGCCCGGGAAACAGGCTGAAAGCAGCAATCCTCCGGAGACTAACGACAGACCAAATAGCAGTCGGAATGCAATCAGCCGCATCCGGAAATGTAGTCCTGGCCCCCGCATGTTTATTCCGCTTCGGTAAACCGAATTACATCCGCTTTTAAATGAAAACGCTGGCGGGTGACAAATATCAAAAACACCGAGCGATCGTTCCAGTATCGCAAATTGATCAATGCGTCGCCGTCGTTTCGATCGAGAAGCTTTTGTTGCGCTTCATCGACCGGCGGATCGCTCAGAGGCAGGCCGATAATGCCCAGGTCGATGGACCACCATGATACGGTTTCTTCATCCGGTCCGATTACTTCGAACTGGCGGCCTTCCACCGGTATGTTGGATGTGGCCATGCCTCCCGAGGCACTGACGCATCCGGCCAGCATCAGGGCCAATCCGAGACTCAGGGCTGTGGATATTCTACGCAGGAGCATGCTCATCACCTTGTACACATCGATTCGAAAAATGCAGAAGTGTTGGATTTAATTTCCGGTCATTTTTTCCGACCGGGCACTGTGGGAAAATTGATTTTCTGAAGCGGCCTGTGTTGAATATTCCCGCCGCGCCAGGCGATTATTATAATACATAATACAAATGTATTGCAGAAGATACTACAGCATTTATTTTCCGCAGGAGCTCCGCCTTTTCCGGACGATTTTCGGGATCAGAGTCTATGACGTTCAGTGATCGACAGTTGAAATTGATTGAAGCGGCGGCAGTGGCCCTGACCGAACACCTGTACTTCACCCCGGAAGAAGCCGTAAAATTGATCGGCGGTCATTTGCGTGCCGAACTACAGGCCCGGCATACCAGCTTCGAATCCCTGGAAGCCAGCGGGATCACCGATCGGACCGTATTCGTGCGGGCTGTGGTGAATCGCGTTTCGGATGAACTGAAACGCAGCGGCAAATACGCCGATCAACGTATTGAGCGAGCCATTCGGGAATTTATGGAATCGCTGCATCGTTCCTGGGAACTGGGTCATGCCTGAGCAAGTGCAGGCATGCGCTTGCGTCTTCTTTACACGCCAGTCCATCCCGGGTGCCGGGTGCAATTAACGTCGCCGCGCTTTCTTTTTAGCCTTCTTTTTAGCTTTATTCTGCGCGACTTTCTTTTTCGTGGACTTGCCGGCTTGCCTTACGCTCGATTTTTTGCGTCCACGCGAGGCGGTCTTTTTTGAACTAAGGCCGGGTCGGGCGCTGCGTTTGCCCGTTCTGCCGGTTGATCCGGCTGCGGCACGACCCACCTGGCGCGTGCCCTGGCGGGTTGAATCCACCTGCGCGTTCGTTTGCGCCTCGCTCAGTTGCAGGCGGGCCTTTTCCACCGCCGTGGTCGGAGCAGGATACCATTCCCGTAAAAAATCCCGCAGGGTCTGTAGATTTTCTGCGCCGGCAATCAGATTATAGTGCCCGACCTGGTCAAAAATTAAATCGCGTCCCTGGCCGAACTGACTCAAGTTAAATGGAATGATCCATTGGTCCTGCCAGGCCGAAAAAGGACTGAATGACGCAAACAGCATGGAGTTCATGCGATGGAATAACAGATAATCGCTGCCCACCGCCATGTCCCGCAGGGCCGGAATAAACGGCATCCACATGAACAGACGGGAACCATAAAAAGCCGATCCCATGGAAATCAAATGACTGATACGCTGTCGTCCGGCATCGGGCAAACTGAGCGCCACCAGACTGCCCATGCCGTGTCCGATTAAAATGCCGTCCCGGACGTCATGTTCTTCCAGAAAAGCCGCCA
>JAGRMX010000180.1 GCA_020441025.1 Leptospiraceae bacterium | reverse complement strand
CCCGCCAGACGATGTTGAACGGGTTGCCCGTTTGTACGCGCATAGAATTCCACGCGTTCCAGAAAGGGATTATTAATGTACAGGAAAAACGATTCCGTCCGGGGGCCGTTATTTGTCAGCACAAGTCGGAACCAGAAAACCGACGAAGAGAAACCAAAGTTGGGATTGGTATGTTCCAGCACCTGAAATTCCCCCTCGCGGGCCGCGGACTGGACGGACTGGAAATCCATGTTACCGGAGGGGTCTTCCAGCATCTGTAGTTCGCCCTGCAGGCCGTAGCTTTCCCGAATCGGAAACAGGTCTAACGCATAAAGTCGCATCGGCCAACCGATCAGCAGGAGTGGGAGAACTAGCCACTGGAAGCGCATACGTTTATTTCGAGATTCGACTGAAATAGTTATCTCGATCCATCAGACGTGCGCATTGCGGACCTACAATTGGAATTCAGAATAGAAATGTGAAGAATTGAATAGAATTGTACATTCCATTCTTAATATACCGCGGCCTGTCGGCGGTCAAACATTCGACAGAACGTCCCTGCCGATACTTTCCCGAGAGAATAGACTCGGTGTGATGTCTTAAAGCGGGCGCAACTAATGTAAATTGGAATTCAGCTTACTACCAGCAGAATCACGGTGACGTCATCCTGGAAAGTACTGCTACCGATGAACAGACGCAACTCGTCCAACAAGCCGTTCAACAGATCTTCCGGCTGACGATTGGATAAACCGGTCAGCAGGTCGGTCAACTGATCCAGGGTCAGTGCGTTCATTTCCGGTGAAAAGCATTCCAGAATGCCGTCGGTAATCAACAGAATGCGATCCCCCGGTTGCAATTGTTGCTCCCATTCGTCGTATTCGGCATCCGCAAACATGCCGATTACGGTACCTTCGCCGGGCAACTGTTCCGCCGGTTTACCGGGACGCAGTAGGAACGGCGGGGGGTGCGCGCCCAGGCTATAGCGCATACTGCGATTGGCCGCGTTGAAAATCACGTAGCACGCGGTAACATAATGTCGATCAATCTTATGTAAGAGGCTGTCATTCAAGCCGCCCAGCAGTCGGGCCGGATGAGTGTTCCATTCACTTAAACCACTCAATGCCATACGGGCCATGGAGCCCACCAGAGACGCGGGCACTCCGTGGCCGGCTGCGTCACCCAGAAGTATGCCGGCCAGACCTTCCCCCGGCATGGTATAATCCAGAAAATCGCCGCCCACCCGGTCGAGGGCAATGTAACGCGAATGTACTTCCAATCCCGGTAATTTGCGCGTTTCAAGCGGATAAAGATGCTCCTGAATTTGCCGGGCGATTTCCAGTTGCGTACCCATCTTGCGATGCGCGTACTGCAACTGTTTATTGGTTTGCATTAACTCGCGTTGCATGGCGTCGGCCATGCGGGTCATGGAAATCGTTCGCTTTAACAGCCGAAAATATTCCCGGCAGAATTCCAGATAATCGGACTTGAGCTCCGATAGAGATTGCTCGTCCCGCAAAACCCGACGACGGGCGTGAAACAATCGCTCCGCTTCTTTTTTAAATACGCGATTGACCGACGATTTGCGCGTACTCATGAGGCCGGATCATCCTTTTCGAAAGTGGATAAACGCAATTGTAAATTGGGAAATTCCTGAATGAATTCCGCGCCGGCTTCGCGCATGACTTCATTGCGTTCGTCGTACAGCCAGTCGATGTGTACGGCTTTCCCGCGAGTGCGGGCTTCGTCCAGCAAATCAAAAAGATCAAACAGGATCTTGGATGTGCTGCTATTATAATAGTTGAGCCTGAATTGAAATTGAATGGTTCCCTTTATATCGGAACGTAAAAGATCTTCAATGTATCCCAGAACCGGCGCGTAGAATTCGAACGTATTCTCCGGATAAGAATCGCCCGCCAGCACCAGGCTCAGCGTTTCCCGGTTGAAATCCACAAGGGGAGTGTATTCCGTTCGCTCGATGTGCAGGCGATTCATAACTGGGTACTTCTGAAAATTAATTCTCGCTCGCTTTTATTCTATTCCCGACAATTACGCGTTGTAATTCCGAAAAATTATACGTTGATTTCGGCCAGCTCCCCGCGTAGCTCTCGTGCTACGGTTATGGCGCAAAAAAGGAATCGGGCTGTAGTGCGCAAACCGTAATATCATCAGTCTGTTCACGCGTGCCCTGATAGGCAATCAAAGTATCTAATAGACACGATTTTTGTTCCGCCGGCGTCGGGTTTCCGGGCGATTGGATAGCCTCCAGGAACTTACGGCTTCCCATGGGCAGACGACTGTGCTCACCCAGTTGATCCGTGTAACCATCGGTCAAAAGATAGAGGATGTCGCCGGATTGATGTTGGAATGTATGATTTTGAAAGACGTACTCCGGATCAGAACGTCGATAAGCCAGACTGCGGTTGTCGGCCCGGATGCAACGTATTTCGCCGGAATTGCGGATAAAAAGCGGGATGCGCGCACCGGCGTATACAATCCGCCCGGCATTCGCATCCAGACATACGGCGGCCGCGTCCAATCCCGAATCGCTGATAGCGTCCCGGCGATCCTGATGCAGTAGCATGCGAATGCGGTTGCCCATTTGCTGCAAAAGAACGGCAGGGTCTTGAATGCTGCTTTCGTTCACCAGAGCATCGACAATCGCTTTGGTGATCATGGTCATAAAGGCCCCCGCCACTCCATGACCGGTGCAATCCACGAGCAGAAAGAATGCACGCCGCGCAAATGGTGCGAAAAAATAAAAATCGCCGCCGATGATGTCGCGCGGCTTCCAGATAATAAACGCCGCGCCCAGGTGTTGCCGGATCATTCGTTCGCTTTCCAGAAATGATTGCTGAATCAAAGCCGAGTAGTTGATGGCGTCGGTAATTTTACGCCCCGCTTTTTCCAGTTTACGCCGGGATTGCTGAGCTTCTTTACGCAGTCGTTCCGATTCATCCGCCGTCAAAGCCAGTTCATGCGTGAGTTGCGCCATTTCGGTAATGGTTTCCTCGGCCATACGTCGCTGTTCTTCGGCAAATTGGCGCGCGCGTTGCAGTCCCGCCTGAGAAGCGCGCAATTCCCGGTGCTCCTGTTCGGTGGCGTAAGCCTGTTCGGCCAGTTCATGATTCAGTCGGGCCAATTCGGAGATGGTTTCTTCCGCCTTTATTCGGGCGTGAGTTAATTGTGCCGTGCGACGCGCCACCATCGATTCCATGTCGGCGTTTAATTCTTTGAGACGGGCATAGTTGCGCACCAGTTCCGCGCCTAATGATTGTATGCCCCGGGCAAGTCGGCCGACTTCATCGGGCCGCGTTTCCTGAAATTCAATGGATTCGATTCGATCGTACTCGTGTCGATTGATGGCGCGTTCCATTAATCGCACATCACGCACTAACCGACGCACGGGTAATATCAGCTTGCGACGCGAATAGTAAAAAGCAATGCCGCCGCCCACGAATGCAATGGCGGCCAACACGATCAGGATGATCCGGGTCAGCCGAGTGGCTACTGCGCCGGCAACCGCTTCGGGCACCAGTACGACCAATTTCCAGTACGACTCGGGAATTATAAAAACATACAGATGTGCGGATGAATTACCGCGATAATAAGCATCGATGACGGTGTCGGCGAAATAGGAGCGGCCCTTGCCGGAAAGATCCAGAGAGTCCGATAAAATCGCGTTGATCAACCGGGCCTCTTGTTCGGGCAACGAGTTGCTGCTTGCGATTATGGCCCGCAATTGACGTTCATGAAACGTCGGCGATTGTTCGGCGCGTTTGATCATATCCAGATTGGTCCGTTCTAAAAAATCGGCAATCGGAGCAAAATCGGGTTCCTGGCGCGCAAACTTCCCGGCGTTTAAATATAACGGCATCAAGCGACCATGTTGATTATGCTCGCGGCGCATCACCGGGCAGGCCGTTTCCGAATCGGTATGCGAACCGCAGGCCTCGTCCGGAAAAGTAATAAAACGATTGTTGCGATCTACCAGAAACATATACGTACCTCTGGTGTCGGCCCCCGGGGATAGGTCGCCGTGTAAATCGATATGGGCGGACTGCATGAACGCGTGCAATCCCGCCAGACTCAAATCCACCGTAACCGCTCCTTGAAATCCGGCGGGATCGTGAATACCGATGCTACAGGTGACCATCAATTCGCCGCTGTGGGGATCGGTATACGCGCGACTCCAGAAGCATTTGCCCGGCGGACTGAAGCGAGCCATGGCATACCATTCCTCCTCAAAATAACCCGGCGCCCGATTGTATTGATTATAGAATCGGAACGGCGCGTCGGTGCTCTGATAATCGCGGCCGAAGAAAAAACTGCGCAGTCGATTGCGGCCATCAAAGACGTACGGCTCGGGCCAGATGCCGCCCCCGGCGATGTCCCGATCGTCGTTGAAGTCCAGCAGCATGGGAATACGTCGGCGATACAGTTCCGGATCGTGCGGCCAGGTACGCGCGCCCTGCACCAGAGATCGGCCCAGTGCCTCCACCTGTAACGAACGCGCCTGGATTCGCGCGGCGATCTTATTACCCAGTTGCTCGATCAGTCGACGGGATTCCTGTTCCACCAGGGTCTTCCCGTATGTGTCCATCAGTACGGCAACCCCCGCAACGGTCCATAGCAGGGAAAAGAGCATACCTATCAAGAGCGCCGTCCCCAGACTGTTGCGGAAGGAAACAGTGCCGGGCTTCGAAGCAGATTTCAACATTAGTTCTGTCGGTTTTCCGTTTTGTTCCATTGGATGCGCATCGATAATTGCGTTCGCAATGTCGTGCTATACGGTATCGGTTGTTATCGTAACGGTCACGCTCAATGAGTATCGATAAATATGTGCGTGTCGTTTGCGAATCTGAAATTGCAGACCGCCGGTTGCGCGCCGGGCAATTTCCAGCAGTCCCAGGCCGGCGTTGCCGTCCGAACTGATTTGTGTGCTGCGACGCAATTCACGATAATAATGATTGCGTTCCAGCATATCCATGCTGAGGTACTTGAGCCACAATAGCTCCAGGTCTCGCGCCTGGTCCGCGTTAATATCGTTGCGTACGACTATCGATAAATCGTATTCGGTCGGTCCGGCGGTATCATCCAGTTCCCAGTGGCAGATGGGCAATTGGTAGCCGGGTGCATCGGCGGAGGCGCCGTGTTTCAGTGCGTTTTGGAGTGCTTCAATTAATACCGCGAAGGCGTCTTCTTTAACGCGATTGGTCGTCCCTTTTTTCTCCAGCTGAATACGCAATATGGAACCAAAGGCGGTGATCAGATCCTGATCCGGTAACCCGCGATAGCGAAACGAACAATCCAGCATGGGCGCAGACTACTGAATCTTCAGGAACGGTATAGCAAATTTTCAGCCGATTTATACAATCGGCGGCATCAATACTGTCGCGAGCATCCTGCCGGATGGTAAGTGAGACAGGGCCGGGAGTTCGGCTTGTATTCGTAATCGCAGGTTGCCTGAACACATTTGCATTGCTCAGTTTATTTACCTGATGCCGGGGTTTAACTCCGGGTGCGGGTTTATTCCCGGCCATAAAAGAAATAGCGGAGCGCCCGTTCCAGTTCGGGTTGTATCCAGTCGGTTGATCGCAATTGAAAGGGACCGCCGGTTTGTTGTTCCAGGCGGCCTTCAAAGAGAGTGCGGTGCGTGGGCGATTGGTTACGGATCGTTTCTTTGCCCAGTATTTGCATCTGAAACGCTACGTGAGTCTGGCCTACCCATAATATAGGCGAAGGCAGGCATATCAGGCGCGGTCCCATTTCCTGGATGGTGATGAGTATCAAGACATCCGATTGTCCGTCCGAATCGGCGGTCCATTTCCGAATTATGTCGAACAGGTCGTAGTCGGTCGCCCGTTCAATGCTACGCACCGGAAGGCAGAAATCGGTATCAAAAAACCGAGTCAGGCTGTGCTCGAGAATTTCTTCTCTTTTTGTGACTTCCTTCTGATTGGTTCGCCATTGGCTGCGCCAGACAATGCGCACCATTTGGTCCTCGAGCGCTTCATGTGATTCGGCGGCAAGAGTTCGGCATAGCGGCGCGACCGGATCGGCGCTATGTACGACCCGGGTGGTCGAGCTACACCCTGTCATATAAATCAGCACACCCACCGCGCACAAATAAGCGCGAACTCGTATATGCGAACGGCTTCTTTTTAAGATATGGAAATAGCCGCCTCTGTTTTCGTTATGTTCAATCATCGGTTTCATTACTATGCGGATCTTTCCTTATAAGATTCAACCTGGACCGGCGATACTCTCCGGGAGTCTGGCCGGTAGCGGACCGAAAGGCGCTATTAAAACTTGATTTGGCGTTGTATCCCACGCTCATGGCAATGGATAGAATGGTCCGCTCGGGTTCTTCGATTAAGAGACGGGCGGCCGCTTTGATGCGCAAATCGTTGCGATAGCCGTTAAAAGTGGTGTGAAAAACCTCTCGAATCAATTCGGAAAGCTGATGGCGGCTTATATTCATCAAATCCGCCAGACGTTGCAGGGTCAGGTCATCATCACAGTACAATCGTTCCGCCTCCATCAAATGTCTCAAGCGCAAGGCGAGGGCGCTGATGTCCAGGCTGCGCAAACGCGAGTATTTGTTCGTAGTTTCCCCGGTCTCAATCTCGACCGCAACTTTTGCGTCGCCGGCCAATTTTTCCAGCAGCCGCGCGCGCGTAACAATCGATACCAGAAAGAAACCGAATTCCAGGCTGTATCCGAAGTATCCGATTACACAGGTATAATTATTGCCCGGTAAAACGCCGATGCCGGACATCGTTAAGATTAAAACAGTGGCAATAAAAATCAGAATGCCGCTCAGTGAGTAATAAGCCGGACGAAATCCGGCCCGCACGACAATCACCCCGGACGAAATCGCACCAATGAACACGGCCAGCAATAATATGCGGCCGACTATATCCATAAGTGCGAAGCTGGCCGTCGGCCATAGCGCGTAAGCCCCCAGTACGAAGAGCACGCCGCTTAAAATGCCAAGCGCCCGATTCCAGAACGGAGAGTGTACGGGCAGCACCAACAATCGCCGCCAGAAATCGTTCAGCAGACCGAGAGCCAGCCAGCCGAGCATATACTGAATGTGATCGTTTCCATCCGGATAATCGGGGTACAGGTATTGATGGCCGTACCCCTCCCATAT
>JAGRMX010000017.1 GCA_020441025.1 Leptospiraceae bacterium | reverse complement strand
CGCGTATCAAAATCGCGTATCAAAATCGCGTATCAAAATCGCGTATCAAAATCGCGTATCAAAATCGCGTATCAAAATCGCGTATCAAAATCGCGTATCAAAATCGCGTATCAAAATCGCGTATCAAAAACACGTATCAAAAACACGTATCAAAAACACGTATCAAAAACACGTATCAAAAACACGTATCAAAAACACAGATCCCAAGCACAGTCCCAATACTCGGATTAAAAACAGGGCTCAAAACTGCGGATTCAAAGCACGGGAATATGTGAATTTGGCGAATCAAAACTAAAAACACAAATGTGGCTTGAATCCTCGGTTAACCGTATGGCTTTTATTGGGTCGTATTGGTTACAAGTTGAAAGTCACACGCGGTACAACACATCCAGATAGCGTTTCAGCAAATCACCCACCACTGATCGCATGGGCAAAGTGGCGGCCATGCCGTACACCGGCGCCATACCGCCGCTTTCCTGGGGATTGTCGCGCACATATTTAATGGCGGCATTTAAATCTTTCAGAAAGCGTTTTGCCACACCGGACTGAGTATGGCGCAGGGTTACGCATAGATGTACACATGAAGGTCGATGCAGGCCATTCAAATTCCAATCCCGATGAGTCATGAACTCCATAACACGATAAATGTCTATATTGCTATCGGCGCGACCGCGAAACGCAATCACCCATAGCGGATCACCGAGGATCTCCAGTTCCGGTATTGCCTGGATGCCCTTTTTAATATCAGCGGCGGTTTTTAAGATTCGAGCGGTCGCATCGCGATAGCCCTTCGCGCCTATGGACATCATGGCGGCCCAGCATGCGGCGGATAAGGCGCCCGGTCGGCTGCCGGCAAACGTTGGCGAGAAATACATGCCGCCCGGCCAATCGGTGATGGTATAATACTGGTAATGCCTTAAGTTCTCGCCCCGATACATTACCACCGAAGTGCCTTTGGACGCGTAACCGAACTTATGAGTATCGCAGGACATGGAGGTCACACCGGGCAGACGAAAATCAAAAGGCGCCACCGGATAGCCCAATTGTTGTGCCCAGGGCAGTATGAAACCGCCCAGGCAGGCATCGGTATGAAATCCGATGTTACGTTCGCGGGCATATTCGGACAGTTCCGCAATCGGATCGATCACGCCGTGTGGAAAGCTGACCGCCGAACCGACCACGCATACCGTGTTATCATTGATGGCCCGTCGCATACGCTTTACGTCGGCCCGAAAATCGCCGTCGATCGGCACCGTGATCTTTTTAATATTAAAATACTGGCTGGCCTTATCAAAGGCGGCATGAGCGGTTATCGGCACAACAATGTTGGGGTAACGCACGCCGCGTTCGGCTCGCGCTCGATCGCGATAGGTTTTCATGGCCAATAGAATGCTTTCCGTGCCGCCCGAGGTTACAGTGCCTACTATTTGCTGCTCCGGATCATCCGTCCATCCGGCTCCCAGCATATGTGCGGTCATAGAAACGATTTCAGCTTCGTAGCGCGTCGCGCTGGGCCACAAATCGGAATGCAGCGGATTGACCTGTGAATTTAAAGCATACACCTGATTCAAAAAATCCACGTGGGCCTTATCGCCATGATACACCGCGCCCGAAACAAAACCTTTCTGCCAGCGTTGCTCTTCGAGTTTTTTCAGTTTGCGCATTTCATTCAGAATGCGTGTGCGCGCCACGCCGCTATCCGGCAATTCCGCATTACGCTCCAGCATGTTCTGATAGGGCTTGGCGCCCGCTTCCAGTTCGGGCATGATTTTGGCGTACTCGGCTTCAATAATGCGTTGCACCGGCGGCAATTTGCGCAGAAACTTTTCCAGCGCACTCATGATGCCGCGTGGAAGCCAGGCCAGATTCTGTTGCATGAATTCAATCGGATCTTTCATAGTATACCTTATTGCAGCGGTTCAAAAATCTGAAAATGAAGTTCTGTTATAAAAACACTATCACTTTTTACGGATTATGAAATCCGTGCCGGAGGCCATTTGAATGGATTATTACGTTCTACTTGAAACCAGCAATTCACGCAGCGTGTATGCGGAATTGCCCGAAACCTTCGAAGAGACATATTACCAGAGGCCGCGGGGCCGATTGCCGGAACAGAATGCACCGCTGAAATTTCAGGTTCCCGGATTGCGACAACACTACCCATTTAAAGAAACGATTGGTTCCTATTCCCTCTGGCGCCTCTGGTCAAAGCGGCTATTGGGCTTGCTGGAGTATTTTTCGCCTGTGAATATCCAGGCCATTCCGGTTGTATTGACCTGTCGCAAAGGCCGGATTTTAAGCTCCGATTATTGTTTGCTCAATAATCAATTGTACATTCAAGATGTTTTCAAATTGAGTGAATCGATCTATACACGCTGGGAAACCGGACTCGACTTTAAAGAAAAGAAAAAGCTGGTCGTCGATTTTGATCGGGCCGGGGGAGCGCCGATATTTGAAACGTTGGAGCTGCCTAACAGACTATTTGTGTCGCAGGAATTTCTGAACCTGGTATATGAGCTGATTCCGAAAGAGATGCGAGATGAATGGCTGCTTGTGGATGTCCGTGACCCGCAGCAACTTTATCTGGTTTAAAGTAAAGGCGCAATTGAGGATCAGCTAAATAGAAAGATCATGAGTGTGAATTCGGTTCCTGTTCGGATCGTGTGGAAAAAACATGTAAAACAGGAACGTTGTTATCAACCGTCAAATCGTTTGCGATTCAGGCGGGCGAAGATGGCGCGATTCTTTTTATATATGTTTTCATACTCGCGATACATTTCGTTATAAACCGTCACATTCGCATCAATCGGTTCAAATTCGCGTTCCACCTGAATTCTATCGGCTATATGCGGGACACTCATTTTTCCCAGCGCCACCGCGCCCAGCAATCCGGCGCCTCTGGCATTGGCCTGAATGGGATCTTTGATGCGTCGAATTTTACGCTGCAATACATCGGCCATGATCTGGCACCACAGGTCCGAGAGTGCGCCGCCGCCGATGATATTCAAATGCGACATGGGTCGTTTGATAAACGCCTCCACGGCCTGGAATAACCAGCGTGAGTTATAAGCCACGCCTTCAAAAGCCGCTCGAATCATGTGACCGCGATGCATGTTCAACGCCAGATTATAAAATCCGCCGCGTACATGATGATCCTCGACCGGCGTGCGTTCGCCGTACAGCCAGGGCAGGAAAATCAATCCCTCGCTGCCGGCCGGAATGCGCGCGGCGATTTGATTGAAACGTTTGAGCGCGTCGGCCGGTTTCTCGGTTTGTAATTCATCATCCGCGTAAAAGATTTTGTCGCGCAAAAATTTCATGCATTCGCCGGAGGTTTCCTGTTCATTGGCCACGAAGTAACGTTCCGGAATGGCGGACGGTAAGGTGGCCATGTTGGACGTAATGCTGGTTTTCTTGAAGGGTACATGACAGGTGATCCAACTGGAAGTGCCGATGTACAGATGACCTTCGTAATCGCGTACGGCGCCCGAACCGATAGCGGCGGATTGTAGATCGGGAGTGCCGATTATAACGGGCAGGCCCGATCGGACACCCAGTTCCCGGGCGGGCTTTTCGAGCAACGGGCCGATAATATCCAGTTGCCGACGTAATTCCGGGAACTGATTGCGATTCAACCCGCACGCTTTCAACAGGCCGTCATGATAGCGTATGTTTTGAATATTGCGGTTATCGGTAATCCAGTGCAGGGCAATCGAATCGTACGAGGCGGCGTACACACCGGTCAAAATGAAGTTTAAATAATCCTTGGGTTCCAGAAATTTATGCGTGCGCTCATAAATCTCCGGATGATGATTTTTAATGTACAGCACATGGGCGATTGAATCTTTGCCCGAGCGCGAGGGGATGCCCGCCGTCAATCGCAACCATTTCAATAACTTGAAAATAGAATAACCTTCGACCGTAATCAAGCCGTCGGTTACTTTATTTACGTAGGGCGCACCGCGCGAGTCCATCCAGATGATGCTGTTCATCAATGGATTGCCGTTAACATCCACCGCCACCGTTCCGGACCAGTGGGTGGTACAGTTAATGCCGATAATCTGTTCGGGAGTCAGGGCGCTGCGTTCTACAACCCGGCGCGAGGCGTCGGTAATGGCGCGCCACCAATCCGCGGGATTCTGCTCGGCGCCGCCGTCCGGAAATAAATCCAACCGGGTGTATTCGATTTCATCCGCGATGATTTCCCCGTCCGCCGTGGAAACCAGCGCCACTTTGGGACCGGAAGTACCCAGATCAATCGCCAGAATGTATTCGTCTTTCATCTCGTTATGCATCCACCGAATTGAATTATTGTAGTCAGCTCACAGGCCGCAATCAATAATTGGATCATGTCCGCGGGAGAAAACAGGCGCATTCCCCGTCGTCGATTGATCCAATACGGTCTGCTGGGCGGCGGCGCACTGTTCGTGCTCGGTGGTATTACCAGGTTGGCGCCCTCCAATCAAAAACGATTGCTGGTGTTCAACGATTGGGAGGCGGACGTCGTCAACGCTTATGCCCGGGCCATTCTGCCGGCCGAAGCGGGCCAGCCCGATGCGGAAGATACGAACGTTTTGCAGCGTCTCGACGAAGAATTATATTTCGTAGATGCTTCCATTCGAGACGATTTCAAGCAGGCGTTGCTGGCTCTGGAATTTTTACCGTTGGGAAGCGGTTACTTCAGTCGATTCACACGACTCAGCGAAGCGCGGCGTTTGCGATTTTTGCAGAGTATGTCCGCGACAAAATCGGATGTTTCCCGGCAGGTGGTTTTCAATATTCGCATGGTGTTGTATCTGATGCATTACGGTCATTCCGCCAGTTGGAACGCAATCGGTTATGACGGCCCCTTCGGCGGATTTCCGGAGAAACCGTCGCCCATGCGATTATACTATCAGAAGCAAATCGGTACTTCCGGTTAATTGTGTAATATGGGCGGTAAAATCTATCAATGGAATGACTTTGCTCGCAATCGTCGTATCCGCACGCAGGTGTGTGTAATCGGTACCGGTTGCGGCGGCAGCACTCTGGCGCTGCACCTGGCCCATTCGGGAATCGATGTGGCTTTAATTGAACAGGGCGGTTATTATCCCACCGGCGCGTTTGATAATCATGAGTTAAACATGGCGGGCATGATTTCCGCCGATCGCAATCTGGGTACCGATACCGACGGCAGCATCAGTCTCACGTATGGGAACAATGTGGGCGGTGCCTCAGTACATTACTGGGCGGACAGTTATCGCACGCCGCCCGATCGACTGCAATTGTGGGCCGAACGCTACGGCATAGAAAATCATAGTTTGAATGATTTAAATCCCCACTGGGACGTGCTTGAACGCGACTTGCACGTGCATGCAGCCACGGAACCGTTTTTCAATCGCATGAATCAACTGGTACGCACGGCGGCCGGTAAGCTACGCTGGTCGGGACATCGCGTGCCACAAGCCCGGCACAATTGTCAGCGGTCGGGGCATTGCATGCAGGGTTGCGCCTTTAACGCCAAGCAAAGTCAACTGATCACTCACATTCCCCGCGCAATCAGTTTGGGCGCCTCCGTATATGCCGATTGCCGCGCGCGCGAATTTATACTGGAAGGCGACCGGGTGCGGGCGTTGCGTGCGCGGATGATCGATCGACCTTCGCAGCGTGAGAACGGAGTGGAGCTGACTTTCGAAGCGGATGTTTTTGTAGTGGCGGCGGGCGGTTTCGGATCCTCCACTCTGTTGCTGCGTAACGGCTGGAAGCAACGCCTGCCGGCGCTGGGCGAACACGTGGCTATCAATCCCTCCGTATTTATACACGCACTTTATCCGGAAGACATCATTCAATGGCGCAACATACCCGCCGCTTTCGGTGTGGATGAGTTCCGACTGGCGCGTTTTGATACCGATGGCAATTATTCGAACGGCGGCTATCTGTTAATGCCCAATCAACTGCAACCGGCGGCGCTGGCCGCGCTCTTGCCGGGATTCGGTCGGCAGCATCGCGATTGGATGCAACAAATGCCGCGTATGGGCGGCACCATCGCCTGGATAGACGATGTAGACGGCGAATTGGGTCGCATTACCATCGACGGCGATCGGCGACGGGTTGAATACGGATTCGGTAACATCACGAAACAAATAATCCGCGATAATTTGAAGAAGCAGGCCCTGTTGAACTTCACCGCCGGAGCAACCGAAGTGATTGTACCGGACGCGCGGGCCACAGTATTAAAAAATATCAACGAAATCCAACGCATCGATTCCATTCCGTTGGAACCCGCCGGCTTATTGTTGGCTGCGCCGCATCCCGCCGGCGGTTGTCGCATGGGACCGGACGCACGTACCGCCGTGTGTGATTCCGAGCATCGCGTGCACGGATTGCAAAACATGTATATCAGCGATTCCTCGGTTTTTCCGGGCGGCGTTTCGGTGGACCCCAGCCTGACCATTATGGCTTTCAGTATGCAGGCGGTGCGATTCATTCAAGCGCGCCATTTTTCGGATGCAACCGTTGCATCCGGATGATACCAATGATTCACACTGCACCTGCATGAATCGTCATACATCTTCATGAATCATGTTGATAAACTCGTTTCGTATTGCCATCTTTTAACCCGGCTTGCCATCCAATCGCGGTGAAATCAGTTTCCCGCTGTAACGCCATAAGAATAGAACGAATGCAATACTCCATACCACTCCCGAAATGCCTACCAGCAAGTTATAGTTTTGCATACTGATCATGGGCGCGAGCACCCGCAGTATGACCGCTACATTAATTAAAACATAACCGGCCAGAATGGCAGAATCGGCCTGAATGGGACGGGCGGTATGACCCAGGGAAACACGTGTGATCATGGCATAGATCATGACGCCCATGCCGCCGGCCGTCAGAGCATGCGTGGCCAGCGGGGCGTGCAAAGCGCTGATCGGTTGTAACGCTTTCAGCGCCCAGCCGATCAACAGCCAGGCATACCCGCAGTGCAGAACCAACACAATCGGTTTGCGCACGGTCTTCCAGAATTGCCAGCCGCTGAAACGCAACGCATGTACTCCCGTGACTACGGCCGCCGCAATGGCGGTCCAGCGCGAATAGGGCTGCAAGACATCCAACACCAACCAGATTGCCAGCACCAGAAAAGCGGCCCGATCCAGCCAGACATACGAAACCGGTTGCGCGTCGGCGATGGCGTTGCGCGTGAACAACGGAATGATGCGTCCGCCGATGAGGGCAATGATCAAAAGAATCGTATCGATGGCCAGACGATGGCCGTACGGCGCGAACGCTTGATGCGTATCCGGTAAAATATATTTAAGAAGACTCCATTCATCCGCGTGTGATAGCAGGGCGGCTGCGAACATAAGCATAAAGAAAATAAAGAAGGCCTGATTGCGTCGTTGCGTGCGCACTCCCAGATAGGGCCACAGCAGCGCCAGCAGTACGGGCCAGAATAGAATGTCCAGCGCGGCGTATAACTCGTATGGAACACCCGGTATAATGGAAGCCAATCGTGCGCTCAGCCAGATGGCGACTAAAAACTGCAAGCGCAGGCCGTGTACCCCGCGTTTTCCGGTCCAGTTCTGACTGGCGGTTAGAATGAATCCGGCGATGATGGCGCTTACAAAACCGAAGAGCATTTCATGGGCGTGCCAATTTATGGGATTTCGATTGGCCGGGAGCATACGCAACCAACCGGCGTAGTGCAGAGACCACAGAGCGATCATCACAACGCTCCACAGAGTTCCGCCCAGGAATAAGGGGCGAAAACCCAGGGACCAGATCACGGCGAGCGACTTCAAGGACAGGGTGGGCGGATTAGAATGGTCAGGCATGATTTATTATCCTGGAAGTAATTTCGATAAAATGCTTTTTTAAGAATGGTTTTTCAGGAATGGTTTTTCGAATGTACAGAAACCGGTTAATAACAATCCAATACAATCACAATAACCAATGGTTGGTGATGATCAATACAATCACAGGTATTCGATCGAAGCACCTTGATCCGGATCAATTGCAGTCGGTTTTTTTGATCTTACGTTTGAAATTTTTTCGCTTCAGTCAATGCCGTGGATTTGGCTGCCATGTTTCGCGTCGATAGTGACCCGAACGCTGCGCCTACCAGCTTCCGGAAGCCCCGCCACCGCCAAAGCTGCCGCCCCCGAAGCTGCTGCTACCGCCGGAGCCGCTCCAACTGCTGAATGAAACCGAAGTTCCCGATGAGCTGCCGGATGATCGCGAGCGCCGCACAATGCGGGTTAAGAAGGCGTACGGTCGATCCTGTATCTTTTTGATGTAGTTCACGTACAGGTTTTGTAACAGTCGATTCTGTTCCTCGCCCCGGGCGGATTGGTAGGCTTTATACTTCGACTCAAAACGCGCGCGGGTCGCGTCAATGCTGCTGCGGGTGTATGTTCCCTGATATGCGGCCCAGGTTTGCTCGTTTTCCATAAAGGATGTTACGGAGTCACGCAGATGATCATAATCGATTCCCAGAGCTTTTTCAGGATCATTCAGCCAATTGCGCATTTCCGCAATAACCGCGCTCATGCGGGCCGTATCTTCTTTATTTAATGGAGCCAGGCAGCGGTCTTTGAAGTACGCCTGTTCCTGTTTTAAGCGATCCGCGAACTGTCGCCTTTTATTTTCCAGGTACAGACGATTGCGCAGGGTGCCGGCTTTATCTAATTGCCGGGCGACCTGCGTAAGTTTGCGATCACTGCGTTCGGTGAAATACTTGCCGGGATTGCGTTGAAATTGTCTCAGTTCGGCGGTCAGCGCCAGTACGCGTCGGTGCCGGCCGTCGTTTAATTTGCTGAAGCGCGTGAGCAGATCTTTGCGGGCCGCCTGCACTTCATCGGGATGATATTCGCTTTTTATAACGTCCCATAACGCGTCGTTGTTTAGCTTTTCCTTAAGCGTTCGGTGGGCCAATTGGCGTACACGGTAATACAAGAACGTCGGCAGGAATACGGCAAAGAAGAGCATCAGAGGGCCGATGATTAAACGCAACCAGAACCATATGTTATATCGATCCGGAAAATAGACATACTCGGTCCAACCCATCCATAGCGGATACAGGATAAGCGTGATGGATCCGACCGCAAGTAGAGTTCCCCGACTCTGTCGGGTTAATAAAAAAACAATCAGAGCGATGAAACCGCTGAACAGGTATATAAATATGCGAACGGCAATTAGAGTATCGGTGGAATATCCGCTGACTTCATACAGGTCATCGGCGCCGTATTCTCCTTCGGTTAATTTTATTAATACGTCCGTGGCCTGATCATAGCCTGAAAAAAAATCGCCTTTTTTAAAGTTGGGTAAGAGATAACCGTCGATGACTCTGCGCGCAATCGCATCGGGAACCGCGCCTTCCAGTCCATAGCCCACTTCAATGCGCACCTGCCTTTCCCGGATTGCGGTCAAGAGCACAATGCCGTTGTCCCGACCGGCCTGGCCGATACCCCAGCTTTCGGCCAGTTCCAGACTGTACTCTTCAATACTGCGGCCGTCCAGTTCCGGAACAATTACCACTACAATTTGATTGCCGGATTGCTCCGCGTAGCGGCGTAGTTTATTTTCCAACTGCAAGGTCTCATCCGCATTCAATTGCCCGGCATAATCATTTACAAAGCGAATCGGATCGGGTGCCGGTGGGACCGCGGCTCCGAGTCCCGCTCCTGTCCATTGCAAGCATATCGGCCACAGGATTAAGCCGATTAATAAGATGCGTGACGGACCGAATAATGTACGCTTTTCAGGACGATTCGATCGGCGGTTCAAGCGTTGCGAAGAGAGTATCATGCGCGACACACTATACCATTTTGAAGACCGGGCAATCGGGCCAAATAAGCGCCGCATGCTGATGGGATGCAGTGGTTTTTTTATTGGGCTTAAAGACGGTATACATCGTTATATTTGGTCGCTGTTTCGGCGGCCTGTTAACTACACAACCGGATACGGTGCCAGCGGTCAATCAGCTCCCGGGTGCAAAACCCGATCGAAATTCGGAAAAACGCCCCGACATTTTAAACGACCCGCTACTTTTCTCTTAATAAACAAACCATGCTTCTATGTACCCCTTTATATATTGAATGGGGCGGTCATTGAAAAAGTGAAATGCAAGAACTTTTTAGTTGAAAAGACTCTCTAATTCGTAGATGATGTTAGGTCTTGCTGATTTCCAATCAATCGGTATGCGGGAGCCGGTCGCAATAGAGGAATCCGTCGGTGTTGAGGCCGTTTCAAATTTGCATCCAGGGAAGGCGAATATGTATTCATTTGCTCAGGTAATTATATCCGGATCGCGAATAGCGCGAAATCGTTCCCGGAAGCAATGGGCGAGTATTGTTTTTATATTCGGTCTGGTGACGGGTATTTTATGCGCACCGTCGGGAGTGCTTACGGCCCAGTCCCTTTGTTACGGCGCCGGTTGTAATGTACTGCCTCTGAGTCAGACCGATTTAAACAGCATGCTGCTTTCCACCAAGGTGCAGTATGCCGATCCCCTGGCACGCGACATGTCCGAAGCTACCGCCGTGGCCAATATTCCGACGGTGCCGTTGGGCAGTATTACTATGAACGGCTTTTCGGTCGGCGCCGGCGCCGATGCCACATATAAACCGGAAGAGGATGTAACCGTTTATATTCCCAACGTGGGCACTATCTCCGATCTAAAAACCGTCGGCTTCGGAGTCAACGGCCGCTTCCAGGGCGGACTGAATCTCGGCCAGATCCTGGATGCCGGGCGTGACAATGATCCGTTCTCCGCTTCGCGCTTTGAAGTGTGGTTGAGCGGACTGGAAAAGAAGCACGAAGAAACGGAGCTGGATACCTACAATACGTTACAGGGCAAGTACGCCCTGCCGCCCACCTATCGGGCTTCGGTATATTCCCGGGCGTTGGATGTGCGCTATCATATATTCGAAGAAAAAGGTTCGGTGTGGCTGGGCTGGAGCGGCCTGTCGGTATTGACCGGCGTACACAGCATGCGTCAGGATCTGTACTATCGGCGCATCGATTCCAAAGCGCGCATCAATCTGGTGGACAATGTGAATCTGCTGTGGGACGGCATTGACATTGCCGAAATGCGATCGCGCTTTGATACGTATCCGTTGGAACTGCAAACCGGATTTCGGCTATTATATGTACTGGGAATCAATCTGGGCGGCGGAATGGCCTGGCATAAAGGCTCCACCAATTTTCAACTGACGCGCACCGGTCTGGTGTATCCGGAATCGGATCTGCTATCGATCATCGGCATCAACGATCTTTCCACCGGTCTGTTGTTGCGTATGCCGGGGGACGGCAGCGCACCGGCCCGCATGGCTTTCTTCCGGGCCGGTTTGACTCTGCATTTGTGGGCCTTTAAAATCGATGTGGAAGGCATGCAGAGTGGGAATACTAAAACCGTTGCCGGTAACATTCGTTTTGAAATGGATCTGGATTGATTTTAACGGTAGAAAACATGAATGCACACAAACGGCGGTCGGTTCAGCGGCGCATTTTTGTTTTTATCAAATAGCCGACCATTCCGGAAGCGGCCAGGATTAACAACATAACCCATAAAGCTTTCGCGAATGGCTCTGATAAAGGACTATCCAGGTCTCCGGATCGCTCTGCATCGTCCGCTCCCACCGATTGCGGATCGTCCGAACGCGGCGATGCCTCACCTCTGTCACTATGATCATTTTGTTCGAGTAAGCGGGATTCATTTTCCGCGGCTTGATCGGCAGGGATAAACGTAAGTCGTCGCACGCGCAGTTTAGTATCGCGCTCCGTGCTCGCGTACTCGTCATTCAACCAGGTTATGCTTAATTTTTGAATTCCGGCTTCCAGATGTAACGGATGTCGGGCGCTGCGATAATCGGTGTCATCCGCCGGAATGCGCAGTCGATCCTTTTTCCCGTCGGAATCCACTTCAATCAGAAATTCTGAATAGCCCCCGGGTAGCGGGCCTTCATTGCGGACTTCCAGATTGAATAAGTAATCCCCGGATTCAAGTAAATCCAGACAGTATGTAATACGTTGCTCGTCCGTGAACATCAACATGGACTCGTTATCAAAGAATACCTGGCCGTTTAATTCGCAGTAATCGCGCGGATTCAGAGTTTGCGTGGCCTCATCCGTCGTCCGGTTCGATTCGTTCGTTTCCGGCTCCAATTCGGGATTACGTTCATCATCGGTTTCAGGACGGTCATTATTTTTGTTTGAATTTCGGCGGCGTTGATCGGGGGGAATTTTCGCTTTAGATCCGGGTCGCTTCGCTTTTCCTGTTTTATCAGGCGCTTTTTTCTTAACGGTCGGTTTGCGCTTCAAGGAAATCGATTTGATTTGTATGTTGGCGTCGTATCCGTTGCGGGCGTAGGCGTCATTCAACCATTCCACCCGCATCCGATTCGAACCCTGCTCCAACCATATCCGGGCCGATCCATGAAAATACGCCAGATCCGACGCGGGAATTGTCAGACCGTATGTACGATTATCTCGTTCATTGGTTATTTGCAGCGCGAAATAAGTATACCAATCCGGAAGCGGACCATGAATATTGCTCGCGCCGACCTGTAGAGCGAACCAACCGGCGGCGCAGTTGTTTTCAATATCGATATAAAACGGTTCATTCTGCCAGTAGGTGTGCATTCCCCCGCCGGTCCTTTTTCCCTTTTTATTATTCGGAGCACGATTGGGCGGTGTTTGAAACCAATTGCTGCCGGCCAGATCGAGGTGCATACGGACATCGGAGCATTGCTCGCCGGTAGAATCGGGTGTATCAGTGAATTCATCCGGTTGCGTTGTCGAACAGAAGTCGGTGTTCGCCGCCTCGTAGCGAGTGTCGGCGCGCCACAGGCCGTTGCGGGCGGTACAATCGGCCTTGATCGGTTGCAGGTCAATACCATCGCTTTTTTCAATGTGCAATGCATACTCGCTGCGGGTTCCGGCGTTCAGGATGCAGATGGCGTACTTACGGGCCGTAGCGTTCGTTGAAATATTTTGCGACCCGAATGCGTCGGGCATGTTCATGGGCGCGGATTGCAGGGCGCAATGGGGCTGCATGGTCGCCCCGCCCGCGCTGCCCGGGTATGAACCGGCCGAGCATCCGTCGGCCGCAATGCTGAAAGCGGGACCGGTGTACAGCGCGCATATCGAAACCGGTGTTTCATCGGAGAATACCGGAGAAGTCGGCGGATTGGTCGGAGTGCGTAGATTTCCAAAATAAGCACAAGCTCCCATGCTATGGGCCGTATCGTACCAACTCTGCATGCAGGTGGGTGCGCCGGTTTGAAACGGGATGTGAAATTCGTCCGGCAGCGAGCCCGATACCGAAGAATAGTCGTTATGTAAACTATCGCCGCTCAAATCACGCAGGTTGCCGGGAATCACCAGCGCGTATTGCGCGCCGGATTGCAAATACTGAGTATTCAACTCCGGCGGTGTAATCTTCCGACCGGCCGGTATGCTGTAACTCATTAAGTCGATTTCAATAGCATACTCTTTGCACACAGTGTTTACCGGAATGCGAATCGAAGGTTCGCGGTAGTCGATTATATATATCGCTTCCATCCGACAATCGATGGGTCGATTGAAGTATAAACGCATGGATTGTGACTCGGGCGCCACGCCGGATTCATGCGGTGCCGGAGAACTATCTCTTAATACGAACGGATCTTCGGGGCGGGCGTTTATTTCCAGAGCAAGGGCGGGTCGCTGCGTAATCGAGAGAAGGCCGTCATGGTCTGCCTGATCGGTAAATGCCAGGCTCACCGAATCGGTATCGGCCGGTTGTTCATTCAAGGCGCTATCCGGATTTGACGGCGATTGACCAGGTTGGCCGGGGGTTGGTGTGAAAATCAATTCGTCTAACGGATCGACATTCGGGGAGTCGCAATGCGACACAGTGAGCAGACCGACGCTAATAAGGAAAAAGGGAATGTAGCTCGGGCGCAAAGTCATTGTACTCATTTATTCCGGCGCCGGGAATTGGGCGGCAATGTATTCCGCCAGGGCGGTGATGGTCAAAGAGGGATTGGGTCCCACTGACGAGGGCAGGATGCTGGCATCCACCACGTACAGACCGGGATGACCGAATACTTCACCGCGGGTATTGACCACGCCTTCGGCGGGTGAGTCGCCCATTACACATCCCCCCAGGGGGTGCACGGCTATGATGCGATTCATATAAGTCAATGGATTGTCCATGAAACGGCCGCCCAGTGCAACGGCCATTTTTTGCATTTCGCGACGCACGCGCTTATAGTGCAGGCGGCTGTTCTTCATCTTCCAGCGGATGATCGGTTCGCCGTCGTCGCGTAGTTCAATGCGGCCATCGTTGCGGTCGCGGCCCATGCCCAACAACACGACCGTTCGATTGATGTATTCGTTGGCTTCAAACAATCGCGCCACGTCGTCGCCATAATTGATTTCGTCCTTAAATCGGAATATGCGTAAGCGACTCAGAATGTTGCGAATGAGATTGTGAGCCACCCTGGAAATGAATTTCACAATGCGACCCAGCGCCCGCGGAGAGGGCAGGCGTCCGCCTACGAACCAGGTCAGGAAATTGGGCACCCCCGCTTCCTGTAATACCAATCCGTGCGGAAAACCGTCGGGATAGTTTTCAAATCGATAGCGCACCGCTCCGGTAATCACGGGACCGTTGGTCGGATCGACGTCGTCTTTAACCATCAGCGCCGTGCCTTCCAGATCGCCGTTGCCGCACCAGCGCCGGCCCAGCAAAGCGCTGCAATGGGGTAAATGGCCGTCGCGTTGCATGCGCAAAAGCAATCCCGTGGAACCGATCGATCCGGCCGAAACGACCACGCGCCGCGCGGTGAAACTGTGAGTTTGCCCCGGCTGCAATGGATTGTGAAACTCCACCCGATAACCGATGGGCGGTACCTGATTGCTGGCGCTTGCGTTGTTCGAGCCGCTTGCCCGGCCTGAGTCGCTTTCATTGTTTGAATTTATCGTATTTGTCGAATCGACCGCATTGTTTGCGGAATTGCGCGTATTCGCATCCGCTTCATTATATAACGGAATGATGGCGTCCACCTGCGCATGGGTTTTAATTTCGGCGGCTACGGAACCGGCCCCCATGCGATTCGTGTTTATGGCCCGGGCCAGGTAGTTTAAGTCGAGCGTGTTCTTGGCGTGAATGTTACAACCGATGTCGCACTCGCCGCATTTTATACAGCTCGATTGAATCACACCCTGATTGTTGGGACTCTGCTCTCCGGGAAAATCGCCTTGAAAACGAACGGCCAGATGCGGGAACACAAATTCAGGGGATCCGATGGCATCGGGAGATGGTTGCAACCGCGCGGCCGCTTTCTGAAAGGCGTGCGCTTTGGGTGTGTCCCGGTAAAAATCGCGTTCAATGGGATAGGGCGCCGCTTCCAGCATGTTCAGCGCGCGGGCATAATGTGGATCGAGCGTTTCCCGGGTGATGCCGCCCGGCCAACCGATAAAGTGCTCGGCGGGCATGGGCATCAGTACATTGGCATAGATTAACGAGCCGCCGCCCAGACCACTGGCCGACACGCTGAACACATCGCTTTCCGGATACGCCCGAAATTCCATGAATCCGAATTTTTGGTCGCGCGGATCCCAGAACAAACGATCGCGCATTTCGCCCATGCGGCGCGGGAAAGCATGCATGCCGTATCTCTGACCGCGTTCCAGAAGACAAACCCGATGACCTTTTTCGGCCAGTCGGCAGGTCATCACCGAACCGCCGAATCCGGAACCAATGACCAGTACATCGTAATCAAGGCGCATGCCGGAATGATGGAGCGACCAAACTTGCTGGCAATTGAATTTTGCATGTTGGCATAATGTTAGTAAAAAAACGAAATCTTATCGGAACTCTAACGAAATCCGAATGTCCGCGCGGCATTATTTTCTCGTCGGGCAGAAGGAATCCTGATATATCGTGATAGTTCGCCGTTTCGGAAAACCCTTGCCGACGCAACCAGGTTCAATCATGAGATCTTCCATACCCACTCTACCGCAAACCGACGATTATGAAACATTCTTCGCTCTGTCTCTGGATTTGTTGTGTATCGCCAATACGGAAGGATATTTCGTTCTGTTGAATGATACCTGGACCGAGGTGCTGGGCTGGACGCAGGCCGAACTGATGTCCCGCCCCTACATGGATTTCGTTCATCCCGATGATGTGGAACCGACGCGGGAAGTCGCACGGCAACTGACAGGCGGACAATCGGTAATCGATTTTGAAAATCGGTATCGAACCCGCGAGGGTTCTTATCGTCGGTTGCAATGGCGCACGCGACCGGGGCGGGACGGCTATTTGTTTTGCGTCGTGCGGGACATTACCGAACGCGATCAACTGGATCGGATGAAAGATGAGTTCATTGCCACCGTCAGTCATGAACTGCGCACACCGCTCACTTCCATTCGCGGGTCCCTCGGGCTGGTATCCAATGAAGTGGTGGGTAAGATTTCAGGTGAAGCGCGGGACCTGGTGGATGTGGCGTTGGCCAACAGTGAGCGCCTGATTTGTCTGGTGAATAATATACTCGATGTGGAAAGCATGGAAGCCGATCAGTTGCCGTTTGAAATGGCGCCGCATGATCTGGTGCGTACCGTAGATGACGCGGTGGACATGTATCGTGATTCTCTGGAAACCATAGGCATTCATTTTCAATTACAGGTGGACGATCGAGTTCCGGAACTGGTTACCTTTGATCGACATCGATTGCTACAGGTACTCGAGCATTTGCTGGCGAACGCAATTCAGTTTTCGCCGCCCGATGCGTCCATAACCGTGCTGGTAGAATCGCCCGAGGATTCGGATATGGTTCGTGTTTCGGTAAAGGATTGCGGCCCGGGAGTACCGCTCGAATTTCGCGGCAGGGTATTCGATAAATTCTCACAGGCGGACTCGTCCAATCGACGTTCGGTAAACGGCACCGGACTGGGTCTGTGTCTGGCGCGTTCTATAATTCGTAAACACGACGGTCACCTGGATTTTATTACCGGAAGCAACGGCAGTACATTTTATTTTGAAATACCGGTCCGGAATAAGCCGGCAAACTTTCCCGTGGACGAGTGGAATATTCGAAGCACATGACCGGCAAACTCAAGCATGTTTTGCTGGTCGATGATGAACCGGACATTCAGAGTATCGTCCGCCTGGCATTGGAACGGGTGGGCGGTATGTCGGTGACGGTATGCGATAGCGGTCTGGAAGCTTTGCAATATTTGAAAATAGCACCCCATCGACCGGACCTGGTGCTGCTGGATATGATGATGCCGGGCATGGATGGTCTGGAAACCATGCAGGCCATCCAGGAAAGTTGGTCCGGCCTGCCGATTGTTTTTATTACCGCCCGATCCTGGACTCATGATATGATCGAAGCGCAACGTCCGGAAGTTCTGGGTGTAATTACCAAGCCTTTCGATCCCATGCAACTGGCGGAACAGATTCGCGGAATGTATTACCGACGGCGTACTTCCTGAATTTTTATGCGCGTGTCATCGGCACGGGAAAGATTCGTCATCATCCGATTGCGCTCGAATCGTTTTGGTGCGAATCTGTAAACGGTAGGCCGCATATGGTCAAGTCCGGACGTGAATGGCCCGGTGCACCAGATTCAGCAATTCCACATCGGAAAATGGTTTGATGAGTACCGCGTAGGCACCGGCGGACATGGCCTGCTCGGCTACCTCCCGATGGGCATCGGCCGTGATCATTATAATTGGTATGTGGTTATGGGTATACACATTGTGTATGTGCTGGATGAATTCAATACCGGTTTGGTCCGGCAGTACAAAATCGCTGATGATCAGCCGGGGAGTTTGAGTCTTCAAGCGGGTCAATGCATCTTCTATGGTCAAAGCGGATATAACCGTATAACCGGCCTGCACCAGGATACGCCCCAGGTATTTATGAATCAATTGCTCATCATCGACCACCAGGATGGAAGCGACATGTGCGCGGTCCACCGCCGTGTCCGAATGCGTCTCTCCAGGTTCTTCCGTAAATTCGGCCAATTCAATGGCCGTCCGCTCGCGATTCCCCGTGTATGTATCGCCGTGCGTCGAATCATCGCCGCGCAGGATGGGAATTTGAAAATAGAAGCGGGAGCCTCTTCTGTCGGCCGGTTCAAAGCGTACGAAACCCTTATGCAATTCAATATACTCGCGTACAATCGATAGACCCAGGCCGGAACCGTCGCTCCAGTTGCGCAGAGATTTGTTGGAAAAACTGAAGCTCTGAAACAACTCCCGGCGGTGTTCTTCCGGTACTCCCATGCCGCTGTCGGTTACCGCCACTCGCAAATACTCGGTTTCTGTATCCGCATCGCGTATAGTGGAAACATTAAAAGTTATGCTGCCACCGGCGGGGGTGAATTTTAACGCGTTCGACAACAGATTCAAGATACACCGATCCAGCTTCTCCGGATCGAATAGAGCGGCGGGCAGGTAATCGGGTATGTGGGTAATAAACTCTACCTGTGCGCCGCGCGCATAGGGCGTGAAATACGCGGATATATTCAACATAAAAGCACGCAGAGAAATAAGTCGCGGTTCCAACCGTGTTTTCCCGGCGGTAATGCGTTGTATGTCCAGTAACTGGTTTAAAAGTCGGAGAATGCGCCGTGCTCCCTGTAATAAATCGCCGGCGTCATGATTCGATATGCTCTGGCCGGTTCGCATGGCGTTTTGCAATGGACCCATTAAAAAAGTCAGAGGTGTGCGTAATTCATGGGCTACAATGCGAAAGAAAGTGTCTTTTTCGTGGGCGGCTTTTTGTAGTTTGGAGTTGGCTTCCTGTAGTTCGCTGGTGCGCGTATGTACCAACGACTCCATGGATTGCAACAACTCCTCGCTTAACTTCAGTGCACGGGCATACCGGCGCGAAAGCACGAAGGCCATAGCCGCCAACACGAAAGAAAAAGCGTACGGTAATATAAGGCGGGTGCGGAATATATGTAGCGAGTGCAGAAAATCATGCAATCCGGCCATTGTGAGCGCCACTACCGCCAGTAAAAAATAGCCGGCGGCCCGATTGCCCCCCAGTCGGGCGCGCGTCATTAACACAATCAATATCAGCAGTATACTGAAAGCGAAGAACGCGAATAATTTTATCAACCAGGCATTGCTGGATCCCGGAATGATTAAAAATAGAACAATCATCGCGATACTGATCCCCACGGAGACGTACTGCATACCCTGCGGAATGATTAACGGGAATAGATGCCGCAAAAATAAAATCAAAAGCGCGAACATGGCGTATATCACGATCGTTTCCAGAGCCAGGCTTACCCGGAACGGTAAAAAGGGCATGATATCGTGGATAATTTTCTCCATGCCGGTAGTGGCGCGTAGAGCCGCGCCCAGCAGCAAAAGAGAGAAATAAAACAGATCGCGATTTCCCGGGCGGGTTGCGAATACCAAAAGATGATACGCGCTGAGTACCAATAACATGCTGAATAAAAACGTTTCAATCAGTCGATCGCGGTTCCAGGCGGAGTGGATGGCCTGGCGCCTGCCCAGTTCAATCGGATTGACAATTCCTCCGCTGCTCCAGTGATAATTGGACACCTGTATGACAATGTCGATAACACGCTCACTGCCTCGAATTCGGCCGGGTATATCCAGCAGTAGCGGTTGCAGGCGGTCGATTGCGTCTTCCGGATGGGTACTTACCGTACCGACTTCCCCGGCCAGCTGTTTATTTATGAAAACCCGGTAAGCCGCATGCTGATGAAACACTCTAAGAGAAAGGGGGCCGGTTTGTACCGGTAGATATACACGCAAAGAATAAGTCGCATAACCCGCAGCATCTCCGGAATGGCCGGATACGCGTTCAGGCGGCCAGGGACGTGGAACCGAAAAGTTTTCCATGAAATCGCACGCCGGCGCGTCGGGGCATTTGAGAGCCGCAAGCTGATTGGGTGAGACTAACTGTTTAAAGGCCGCTTTCCATTCGCCGCTCAAGGTCACACTGCCTGTATCCATAAAATCATATTGTCGCAGATCCAGGACTCCCGCCTGCGCACGGGGTGGCGGATGCGCCGATGCCCGACAGCCACCGCTCAGGCAGCAAGTAAAAGCGATTAAAATGATAATTATGGAATAGCGATCCATGAATTACGCGATCCGGTCGAAGCAATGCGGGGTGCAAATGAGCCGATAATACATATCAAAGTGATAGCAAATACAATAAGGCATTGTTACCGGATACCCTTGCTGATAGAAACATTAATTCCTGCATCCCATCCAAAAAACGTAAATTGCCCGTCTGTAGATTTTTAGTTGTCGATAGTTAATGTGCCAGGCAGGCAGGACAGAATGATCGGCCTCGATCGTCCGTGCGTGCTCCAATCCGGAATCCGGCCCGCGGTTGGCATTTCATTGTCCGGATTGATATATGTACGAATTCGGGCGCTGTGTAATTTCGGGAGAACTTTCCATATATGGTAGAAAAATCGAAAAAAGAGGCCGAAAGAATAC
>JAGRMX010000179.1 GCA_020441025.1 Leptospiraceae bacterium | reverse complement strand
AGGATCGTCATGACGTATGGAACGTACTGGGTCCCACCCATGAGGAATCCTTCAGTGAATTGGTCGCCGGATTGATTCATTCTTATCGCGATTTGCCTCTAAATGTTTATCAAATTCATACCAAGTTTCGCGACGAGATTCGTCCGCGTTACGGTGTCATTCGCTCGCGAGAATTCTGTATGAAGGACGCTTATTCTTTTCATACCGACGATGCTTCACTCGAGGATACCTATCAAAAGATGCGCGTGGCCTACCGGCGCATTTTTGCGCGACTGGGTTTGGAAACTGTTCCGGTCGAGGCGGACAGCGGACCTATGGGCGGCTCCGGATCGGAAGAATTCATGGTCGCTTCCGAGATCGGCGAAGATACTCTTTTGCTTTCGGAAGGGGGATTGTATCGCAGCAATCAGGAAAAAACACCCGTGCTGTACGCGGAATTGGACGAGGCCGCAGCTTCCGGAACGCAACCGATCACGGATCAAAAAGCGAAAACTAAATCGAAAAATAAATCAAAGACAATAGCCGAATCAAAATCGAAATCGGAATTAAAGGTACAATCGAAAGCCGGAGCGGACGCTACACAAAAGACAGGCCCCGCATTGGCGGCCACTACCGATATAAAAAAACTGGAGGCGGTGCATACGCCCGGTTGTCGTACGATAGAGGACGTGGCTAAGTTTCTAAAAGTAGACGTGCGCGGCATATTAAAAACGGTCGTATACATGGCCGACGGCAAACCGATCGGGATATGTCTGCGTGGTGATCGACAATTGAATGAAGTCAAACTGAAAAATCATCTGGGGGCCAACGAATTGCTGCCCGCGGAAGCGGAAGATATTAAAGCCATGGGTTCGGTGGCCGGCTTTGTGGCTCCATTGCATCTGAAAAACACAACTATTCTATGGGACCGTTCCGTACTGACCGGTGAAAAATGGATCACCGGATCGAATCGGGCGGATTATCACTGCCTCGATTTCGTGCCGGAGCCTGAGCGCGAGAGTTTCGATTTCGCTCTGGCGGTGGCGGGCGATCCGTCACCCGCCGGAGACGGACTGTTGAAAGAAATGAAAGGCATTGAAGTCGGACATATTTTCAAACTGGGCCGCAAGTATACCGACGCGTTTCAAATCAGTGTTCTGGATGAGAACGGCAAGGCTATCATACCCACCATGGGTTGTTACGGAGTGGGTGTGAATCGTACTCTGGCAACGGTGATCGAGCAATGGCACGATGACGCAGGCATCAAGTGGCCCATCAGCGCTGCACCGTTCGAAGTCTGTTTAATCGATATTGCACGCCAACCGGAAGAGAAAGCGCAGGCGGAGGCGCTGTACACCGCGCTGTGTACGGCCGGTGTGGATGTATTCTGGGATGATCGGGATGCGCGTCCCGGCATCAAGTTCAATGACGCGGACCTGATCGGCTATCCGATCCGGATTACCATGGGAAAAAGCTATTTTCAAAACGGGGAACTGGAAGTAAACGATCGATCCCGGGATGAATCACATAAGTGGACCGGCAATACGGAAGAGCTGCTGGAAAAAATTCTTAAATTGCGCACGGAATTATACGCGTTATTAGAACAACGCGTACAGCAATCACTGATGGACTGAGCTGATTCAGATTTTAATTGATTATTACTATTTCTCGGCATTACAGGTAAGCGCTTTGAAAACAGAAAGCATGGTAACAACCTTCGATTTGAACTACGATCAGAAGCGACCGGGATTTTTCGGACCCTTTGGCGGTCGTTACAGTCCGGAAGTTCTGATCCCTGCACTGGATGAACTGGAATCAATATATAATGAATGTCGTCAGGACGCCGAATTCCAGGCCGAATTGCAGCGATTGTCAAGCGAGTATATCGGCCGACCCTCCGCCCTGACTCTGGCACCCCGCCTGACCGCCGAATGGGGTGGGGCGACGGTCTATCTTAAACGTGAGGACCTGAATCATACCGGATCGCACAAGCTGAACAACGCTCTCGGTCAGGTTTTACTTACGTTGCGTATGGGAAAGCGCCGGGTGATTGCCGAAACCGGCGCCGGACAGCATGGGGTCGCGACGGCGACGGTGGCCGCGCGCTTTGGTCTGGATTGCACCGTGTACATGGGCACCGAAGACGTTCGCCGTCAGCAATTGAATGTGTTTCGCATGGAGTTGCTGGGCGCCGAAGTGGTTCCGGTAGAATCGGGTACCGGCACATTAAAAGACGCCACCAATGAAGCCATGCGCGATTGGGCTCGCAATGTGGACGACACTCACTATATCATCGGTTCGGTGATCGGGCCGCATCCTTTTCCAATGATGGTCCGCGATTTTCATTCCGTGATCGGAATGGAAGCGCGCGAGCAAATGCTGGCTCGCACCGGTCGATTACCGGACGCGGTAGTCGCCTGTGTGGGCGGCGGTTCCAATGCGATTGGAGCTTTTCATGCTTTCATTCCCGATCTGCAGGTACGGCTGGTGGGTGTGGAAGCGGGCGGTCGCGGTGACGTGGGCGGTGATAATTCAGCCAGCATTACCTTCGGGCAAATCGGTTATTTTCATGGAACTCGCTCGCTGTACATACAGGCCGATTCCGGTCAGATACAAAATGTGCACAGTGTTTCCGCCGGACTCGATTATCCGGGCGTGGGACCCGAACACGCTTATCTGGCGGTCAGTGGTCGCGGGGAATATGTGCGCGTGAGCGACGATGAGGCAATTGCGGCTTTCCGTGAAATGTCTCGACTGGAAGGCATCATGCCGGCTCTGGAGTCGTCGCATGCCATAGCACAGGCCCGGCGTCTGGCCACAGAATTGGGACCGGGAAAATCGGTGCTGATCTGTCTGTCCGGTCGCGGTGATAAAGATGTGGCCGAAGTCGCGCGTTTGTTGGGGCGAGAGTTATAAGCTATGACTGTGAATAATGAGTCAAATTTAGCGCAATACATCGGGCAACGACAGTCCGCCCGGGGAGGCGGACCGGTGTATATGCCGTACCTGACGGTGGGTGATCCTGATTTCGATAGCACAGTTCAATTTGCCGTGCAGATGATCGACGCAGGGGCGGACATCCTGGAACTGGGAATTCCGTTCTCGGATCCGACCGCCGATGGACCGGTCATCCAGGCGGCGATAGTACGTGCCCTGGGCCATCCCGATTTTTCCATGCGGCGTGTTTTCTCCGTGGCGAAGGCCATCCATACGCAACGTCCGGAAGTACCGCTGGTCTTTTTGAGTTATATGAACCCGGTACTGAACGGCCTCAATCCGGCACCGCGCATCAACTTTCAGGCCCGACCGGAAGATGCCGACCGCCTGATGTACGACACGGCGGCCGCGCTGGATTCTTTCCTGCAGCAATGTGTAGAGAGCGGTGTCCAGGCCCTGGTAATTCCGGATTTACCTTTTGATCAACCCGAGGCCATACTGATCCGGGAGCGATTGGAGCGTTACGGAGTCCACCAGATTCTGATGGTGGCCCCGAATACTTCCGATGAGCGTTTGAACCGTATTTGCGAGGCTGCTTCCGGCTTCATATACTATGTTACCAGTCTGGGAGTTACCGGTATTCGCAAAGATCTACAATTGCCTGCCGATTTAAAGTCCAGGATCGCCAGGATCCGGGAGCGTTCGGGTGTTCCGGTCATGGCCGGATTCGGTATCAATACTCCCGGGCAAATTGAACCGCTACGCGGAGTTGTGGATGGCATTATAGTCGGCAGTTTACATCACCGTATTATTGGTGAACTGGGGGCATCAGCGGCCGGCCAACTGGTCGATGCGACCGCCGGTTTTGTCGCTGCCTGTAATCAATCCTGATTCAAAACGGTCTTGCGGAAGCCGACCTTTTAATTCTCAAATCGCACCGGTCGCCTGAATTTTGGCGGAAAAAAGGTTGTAAGCAATCGACCGGATGCCAGGGTCTTCCCCATGCGCAAAAAAGTCGGTTTGGTGCTGATTATAACCTCGGTGGTGATTCCGCTGATGCTGGTCGGCGCGTACTTTCTCATGCTGGCGCTGGTAACTGATAATGACAGTGCCTGGGGCATATTTTATAACATCCTCACAATGATAATTTTTATCCATCTGGCGTATCTGCTGGTGGGTATTCTGTTATTCTTCAAAGAAAAATTAATCCCCCAGGGCGATCAGTGGCATACTCTTGATTATATCTGGATTGGACTGAGTGCCATCAGTCTGATTGGTTACATCCTTGTATATATCGTCGATACTACCAGCATACTCTATCAACTGGTTCTGTTCGGGCTGTTTGATCTGCGCTCTTATCTGTTATGGGTATTCTTTGATATAATCGTAGTTTCCGTTTATCCTTTAATTGTTATCAGCGAACGGCACGGCTGGAATCGTAAAACATTCGGTACGTTAGCCATTAACATCACCATCGCCCTGTTCCTGGGACTCATGTTGCAGAACTACATGTTCCGCTGGCTGGAAAATGAATGGGTCTCGACTATGTACTCCTGGACCCGCAATCCCGGTGGCGAGCGCATTTATCTGAAACACGTACGAGATCCTTACAATCCGGATCGACCTTATGCCGCGTCCCGATTCTGTCCTTCTCCTGAAGATAAGATCTTCTATGCACTCAATGAACAACGCGCTAACGAACTGTTACAGGAAGAACAGCAGCAGTCGGGTATTGAATTAAAAAGCGATTTTGCCGTCGCGGACGGCATTCGGAGCGATATCCGAATCATCGGCATAACCACATCCGACATTACCGAACTGGAAGGCCGTTGGCCGTTGGACTGGGGCATTTACGCGCAGGTCGCCGATCGTATGGCCCAACTGGATCGTAATTATCTTGTATATGACATTAACTTTCTGGATGATAAGGGCGTCTTCGGAGGCCTTGAATGCGGACGTAAGTTTCAATGTTCGTCTCTACCGGGACAACCGATGGTCCGTCAAACAGAGGTGCTGGCGGACAGCATCGCCAATTCACCCAACCCGGTCATTTCCGACTACCCGGTGGAAACCGAACTGGCGGTGAAAGAATCGGAACTGAATTATGATGAGCGCCTCGAAGTTCTGTTGGAGACCACGGCCATTCGCAACGTGCACAATGGATCGTATGCGGTGATCTGGGCGCGATTGCCCATTCCGCCGATTGTTCCGGTAGGCAAGGCGCTTGATAACGCCGGACTGGCGAATGTGTTGATCGATCCGGTTACGAAAATCAATCGTAAAGTACCCATCATCATTCGAGTGCCGAACTTTTATCGTGCGAATCAACCCGACTATAATCCCAGCGTGGACGATTGGTATCTACCCGGCGTGGCGTTCGCTTCGACCCTGTCCTATTATGGAGTCGATCCGCAAAAAGATGTGGAAGTGGATTTTCTCAAGGGTTACGTAAAAATTAAAAACATACCCGAGCGAACATTGCCGCCGGTGGTAAACTGGGAAACCATGGAAACCACCACTCCGGATATTATGAAATATCCCAATCCGGAGCGGACCGTTACCATTCCTATAGATCGTTACGGACTGATGAATATTAACTTTCGCGGTGGTCTGCATTGCATTCATCACGATCGCATTCTGGATGTGGCCGAAAACTTTACCGCAGAGGAAATTGCCGATCGGTTCGACGGCAAAATCGCGCTGGTGGCCATGTACTACGCGACGGGTGTGGACACAGCTAAAGATATTCACCTGTCTCCGTATGGGAATATGGCCGGAATCGAGCACCAGGCGTATGCCATCAATACCATTCTGAATCAGGATTTTTCCTATGAGGCGCCCAACAGTGTGAATCTATTCATACTGCTGGTGCTGGCGATTATATCCGGGCTGATTCTGCCCCGGGTACCGTTGGGCGTGTCGTTCTTTATTACCATCAGCATCAGCGTAGTGTATACGCTGGTGGCCTGGTTCGTTACATTCGATCTGTACAGTTACCTGCACGCGGTACCTACCGTGATAGTGGAGCAGATATTCATCTTCCTGGTCTTCATTGGATTCCGGGCCCTGGCCGAAGAGGAGAACGTTAAGTTCATTCGCAATACGTTCTCCAAGTTCGTTTCGCAGGATGTTGTGGACGAACTGTTGACCAATCCGGAGGCGATTGCCCTGGGCGGATCAAAGAAAGAGGTGAGCGTATTTTTCTCGGATGTGCGCGGCTTTACCACCATTTCCGAAGCGCTGGGACCGGAAGAACTGGTTAAATTGCTGAATGAATATCTTTCGGAAATGACCGAGTTGATCATTCAGTACCGTGGCACTATCGATAAGTATATGGGCGACGCCATTATGGCATTCTGGGGCGCTCCGGTGCCGAATGATGACCATGCCTATTACACCTGTGTGGCCGCGGTTGCGCAGTCGCGTGCGTTGATAGACTTACAGCGGCGCTGGTCAGAACGCAATATTCCTGTATTAGATATTGGTATCGGTATCAACTCGGGAGCCGCCGTTGTCGGAAACATGGGGTCCAGTCGTCGGATGGACTACACCCTCATGGGAGACACGGTAAACCTCGGATCGCGTCTGGAGGGTATTACCAAAACCTATGGCGTGAAAATATGTATGTCCGAGTTCACTTACGAGCGGGTCAAAGACCGGGTGTACGCCCGGGAACTGGACCTGGTCCGGGTGAAAGGAAAGACCGAGCCGGTGCGAATTTACGAACTTATGGGACTCAAGAATGAGGCCGATCTGGAAAAGCTCAAAACGCACCAGACATCATGAGGTCAATCGCGTTCGGTTGGAATGGAACGGCTTGATACCAAGGATTAGGCAATGAATCAATATCCCCTGCTTGAAACGATTGATAATCCCGCATTGCTGCGAAAGCTGCGGGAGAATCAATTACCGGCGGTCTGTCAGGAACTGCGGGATTATCTGATTGATACCCTGGCCATGGTAGGCGGGCATTTCGCTTCCAACCTCGGCGTCATCGAACTTACCGTAGCTCTGCACTATGTTTTTAAAACTCCCGAAGATAAAATCATCTGGGATGTGGGCCATCAGATTTACCCGCATAAGATTCTGACCGGTCGGCGCGAACGGTTGAAAAGCGTGCGTCGCCGGGGCGGATTGTCCGGGTTTCCCAAACGCGAAGAATCGGAATTCGATCTGTACAATACCGGTCATGCCGGCACTTCAATTTCGCAGTTGTTAGGCGAAGCGATAGCGCGGGATCAGTTAAAACAAAGG
>JAGRMX010000178.1 GCA_020441025.1 Leptospiraceae bacterium | reverse complement strand
TGTTCCGTCGGCGCTTTAATGGAACTCAAATCGACGTTTACAATGCTGTATTGCAGGCGCATCAACTCAAACTCGAGCATGTTGGCAAAGTTATCCGAGTTGTACGGACTGAATTGACGATCACGATTCTGGATAAAGCCGATGCCCACCCGGGCGCGCGCCGCGTCAATGCGAGCCGTACGAACCTCGCCCGAATCCAGACATTGGGCGAACACACTCGCCAGGCCGGCAATGCTGAGAATGGCCAGATGATTGACTATGCGTTTCATATTGTATGCTCCTGTATATTTTCCTGTTGCATGGCTTTGAATCGCCTTCAATCGCCTTCAATCGCAAAATTAAATTTGGCCGGCAGATCGATGCCATCCGCGGAACGGGCGGTCGTATCCACCTCGATGGTATAAAGGGGAAAGTCCTGAACCGATGGTATGGTGGGCAATAGATTAAAATCGCCCTGGGTGTTCACATCACCGAATAATATGTTGCCGTTGCAACTGGCTTCCGCTTCGGCAAAGGCGATTGTCACCACACGGCAACCGTAGGGTGCGGCGGTGTTGCAATCGGTCCAATTGACGCTTGCGACCCTGATGGTGGACGAAGGCGGTGAGTTGCGGGTTAAAGTGATGGCTTCCCCGGTTACGGCGGTGTCCATAAATGTATTGAATGTTATGCGAATGTCATCCGTAAGAACGGGCGTACAGTCAATCGGAGAGCCGTTGCTGCCGCCACCGGTATCACCGCCCCGGAATTCATAATTGGTGGCGGATAGTTTGGGGAGAGAAGAATCCCACCAGCAGGAGTTTAACGTATGATCGCCGCCGATGGCACTGCCGGTGCCCGGATATAATGTCGAACAATTCTGGCTGGCCAAACCCACGGCCTGCACGGTAGGCGCGGGACCGCCGCCTACCGAGAATGTCAGGGTGAAGGGATTTTCCAGATCGCGATTCTCCAGGTCTTCGCAATCGGAACCCAGTCGCACCCGATAAGCGCCGGGCGAGAGCAAATCATACGCGAAGAATTCCAATCCGCTGCCGCCGTTTACAAAGTTGCCGTCCACCGAGGGACTGATCGAGAAGGCATTCATACACTTATCCGCATCCATGTCGTGGTTGAATAAAATGTAAATGTGCTGGTCGGCGGGCACGCCGCGCGCGCCCGAAACCGGCAGAGATTGGATGACTCGAAAACCATTATCGTCGTCGAAGAGCGGCGCCAGCGGAGTCAATTCGTCTTCGATTTTCGAACATGCGCCGCTCGCTGCCCACAGTGCGGTCAGCAGCAACACGGTTGTAAGCAATCGATATTTATTCCACATTTGTCGGGCTGGCATCTTCAGGGGCCGGGTTTTCATCTATTTGTACCTCATCGATTAGATAGCGATCTTCCAGATCGTCCAGGTCGCTGCGGGTATCGTCTTCCAGATACTCGCGAATGGAATCGGCTTCACTTTCGCCGATTTCTTGAATTTGTTCTAAGTCTTCGCGCAGTAGATATAAGGGCAGGGTGTTGCCGTGTCCGGGGCGATACAGAGTCAGTCCCAGTTCATCCGGTTCCAGCGCCGCCGAGAATTCGAGATTGTACACCGCCAACAGATACTCGGTGATGGCGTCGGTCAGGTCTTCCTGGGCGCTGACCAGGTCGCGCTCCGCTTCGACGATGTCCACTCGACGCACGTCTCCGACTTCGTAGCGGGTTTGCAGAATACGCAAACTGGTAAACTGAAAGTACACGCGTCCGTTGCCGATGCGAATGGCTTCCCAGCTCTCGCGCATCTGGTCGTAATTTCGATTGATCTCGATGGCCAGACTGTTATGCAAACGATTGTAATCGGAAATGGATTCGCCCAGTGCGATGCGGCGCTCCAGCAAGCGACGCTCGTAGCTGACATCGTCGTAAAAATCGAACGAGTTGGTGGCATTGCTGGCTCGATCCTGATTGTTGCGGCTGTAATCCACTCCCGCGTCGGACGACCCGCTGTGGGATCCCAGCGGAAACGTAATGGTAATGTTGGCCCCCCAACCGCGTTCACGCAGCGGATAACTGTCGCCGGTGCGATTCGTATATCCGGAAACCGAAATGCGCGGAATCCACTCGCTTTCGACCATCTCCTTTTCTTTGCGCAGGCGATGGATTAATGCCAGGGAGCGGCGCGCCTCGGGCCGTTCACTGCGGGCCCGGTCGACCAGTTCATTCAAATCGGCGCGAGGCGGCAGCAAATAGTAATCGGCGTACAGATTGCCGACCACTTCCAGTTGGACCTCGAAATCCAGATTGAGGACCTGCTTCAGGTCATGAACGGCCTGGGTGTAATCGTTGTGCGCGGTTTGCATGGCCAGTTCGATTTCGCGCACTCTGGCCGCCACCAGATACACCTGGGCTCTGGTGGTAAAACCAACCTTCTCCTCCAGCAGCGTGTGTTTGAGTTGCAGGCGGGCCCGCTCCAGCGACTTGCGATTCAGGATGATCTTTCCCCGGGCGGCCAGTACCGCCAGGTAGGCTTCGATTACGTTCAGCCGCAGTTCATTGTAGGTGATATAAAAATCATGTCGGGATAGGAGCGCGTCCAATCGCGCCAGGTCCAGGTCCAGTCCGCGTTGTCCGCCGTCATAAATCACCTGTTCGACCGTGAGTCGAATTTCATGGGCGGTGCTATCCGGCGCCGAATCGTTGATACTGCGATTGCGTATGACCGAAACACCCACCGATGGTAGATAACGACGCCAGCGTTCGGTGATCAGTTTGCGAATGGTGGCCTGCTCATGCCGGATGGATTTTAACGCGAAGTCGTTGGCCGCCCCTACCTGAATGGCGGTCTGCAGGTCCAGACGGATGCGGGCGGATTCCGCTTCCGCAAGTGTAACACCGGTAGTTTGCATGATTATGGTTAAGCAGATTATCGCGCGCAGAAATAACCAGCGCCGCGGAAAGCGTTCGTTAGAATTATGAAGCTTTGCGAATTTGTTCAACGCGCGCACGATACTGATTGTATCGACGGCGACGGGCCGTGATTTTTTCCATGGTGCGGAAAAGTGCGAATGAATTTGATAAAAAAATAGAATTAATGTCTTTAATGCATAAAGAGGAGGCTCTCTATTAAAAATGTTACGGGCGGGCCCGCTCTCGCGGGCGTTCTATTTTTATGCATAAAAAAATTAACATAAATTATAAGTAAGTTAATAAAATTACGTTCCGAACCCTCGGAAAAAAATATAAAAAATTTTTTAATTCCGCCGTGTTGTTGTTTTCGGGCGCGTGTCGGTCGAATTTTAAATGCAAGCTGCGTGCTGATTGCGCCGCCGATGATTCGGTGAGTGTGTTCGTATCGATTGTGTGGTTTCTGAAATTACAGAACTGTTATGAAAACGATTAGATCTTTTTTACGGCGTTATCAAAGGCCGCTACTGATAACGCTTGCGGCCCTTTTCGGTGCTATGCTGATAATTTTCACGGTCGGCCTGGCATACGTATGGATCGTGCCGGACGGGGAATGCGTGCGTGGTAACTGTACCGACGGAAACGGAGTGATGCGCTACACAAACGGTGCCATGTATTCCGGTAAGTTTGCCGACGGCCGGAGTGATGGATTCGGTATCTTTGAGGATCTGCGCGGCAATCGTTATGAAGGCCAATGGCAGAACGGCGCGAAACACGGCCAGGGGACGTACACGTATCCGGGCGGCGCTACCTATACCGGCGAATTTTATGAAAATCAAAAACACGGTCAGGGCACGTACACCTGGAGCGACGGCACGCGCTACATTGGCGGCTGGAGTGCGGGTGAGCCGGATGGGAGCGGAACAGTGATGTTACCGGATGGTACCCGCCTGATGGGCGAGTATCGGGAAGGCACCGTGTACTCGGGCGCCGGTATATACATTTATGATGATGGTTCCCGTTACATCGGTCAATGGAAGAACGGAGAACGCACCGGCATCGGCATTCAAATGAACGCGGGCGGCGAGATTGAGTACGCCGGGCAATGGGAGCAGGATCAGCCGGTTGAAAGCGGAGAATAAACCGAGAGCTGGATAGGAGTTGGTATGATCATTCTTAAAAAAATGCGCATCGGAGCACAGGATTTATGGAGCAGTGTTCTGCGACCGGCGGCATTTTATACACATGTCAAGAATCAATTGGATGAAAATGCGGACGGGGCGCAGGTAAGGTTTTTGACCCGGGCCGCGCTGGCTCTGTTGGAGCTGATGATCGTGTGCGTTATTGTGCTGGTATTCAGCGCATCGGTCAGTCAGGAACAGATTGCGGTTTCACTGGAATCCATGGATGCATACCTCGAAGCGGACGCCCTGGTGCCTGTATTCGGCAAGACCAACCCGTGGGAACATTTACTCTTTCCGGTGTCCTGGGCGCTGATTATCTGCTATGATACGATACTGCGCTATGCTACCGGGCGTATGCTGGGCGACATACAGGTGCGTTTTCGATCCATGCTGGCCGTGTGCATGCTGGCGGCCACTCCCTTGATAGTGATGGGGACGTGCATCGCAGTTTATAATAATCTGTTTCCATTTACGCGGCTGACAGGCGGCGGTGCCGGTTGGCGCATTCTGATCCAATGGCTGTTGTTAGTGGGTGCGTTCATTTATGAAGCCTACCTGTGCGTGCAGGCCTTTCGTATTTTGTTTCGCCAGAATTCCGGAAGAGCGGTCTTTACCTGGCTGGCGCCCACGGTATTCTTTGTTGTTTTCGTAATCGGTTTCTTTACGATTTCAAATTTGCTGCGGAACGGTTGATGCGATCCGGGCAGGATACAACTGAAGGCGGATTACGCGGACTGAGTCGTACTTTGACGACGCTGCTGCGGGCTGCGGGACGCATGCTGGGATCCCTGCTGCGTGGTTTGATTGGAGTTGTGTCCGTAATACCCCTGCCCGGACGGCGCATTCTGTGGACCATAATTCCGGCCCTGCTAATTCTCTTTCTATATATCCTGAGCTACGCGATTTATACCCGCTGGTTGCCCGCCGCGACCGTAGAAGACTGGAAGCCGGTTGCCCGTTGGGTATTCGCTCCGTTACAATGGTTCGGAGATGGGGCGCTCTTAAGTTCGGAAGAGTCGCAGTTAATGCGGCTGGAAGTGGTGGCGGTCGCTCCGGAAGAGATTACGCCGGCGGTTTTTTCGGCCGGTAAAATTGAACATTACGAGAAAGTGGAAATCGTTTCGCGCAATGCCGGACGCATTGAACGCATTTATGTACATGAAGGCGACGTGGTGGCGTCCGGTCAATTGCTGGTGCAAATGGAAAAGCTGCCGTTGCAGATTCAGTTAATGCAGCAACGCGCTGCGCTGGAATCGGCCCGGGCCCGGCTGCAACTGGCGGAAGAACGCTACGCCACCGCGCGCCGCGATCGTGAAAAAGTAATTCAGAGTATCGATAAACAACGTACCCAGGTGCGCGAGATCAAGGCCCATCTGGATAAGACCCGGGCCACGTTCCAGGGCCAGGAGTTGCTGTACAAACAGGGCGGCATCAGTCTGGAGACCTATCGACAGGCCCGGGCGGAATTGATTTCGGCGGAAGCGGACTATCTGACGGCGCTCAAAGATTTGCAGATTATTTCCATCGGCTACCGCGATGAAGACATACGTGCCCGGGGACACGCCGTACCCGCATCGGCGACGGCCCGCAAACAGGTGCTGCTGGATATAAACACGGCCATGGAGAAGGCAGAAGTATCCGTGGCGCGGGCGGAGGTGGAAGCGGCCCGGGCGGAAGTGAATTCCATATCGCTGTTATTAAATGAAACCGCCGTGCGTTCTCCTCTGCGGGGCATCGTATCCGAGCGCAATCGATCGCCGGGCGAAGAAGTGACCGGTCCTTCTCCGCAGGGCAGTTCCCAGGCCATTCTGGTGCTGGTGGATATAGAAAAAGTGTACGCCGTCATTAATGTACGCGAAGAGCGTGCTACCGAAATTGAACCCGAAATGGCCATGCGCTTTACCGTGGATGTGTTTCCGGAAGAAAATTTTTCCGCACGGGTGACATCGGTAAATCCCGTGGTGGATGAACGCACCCACACGGTAGAGGTGCGCGCTCTGATGGAGAATCCCGGATTGCGGCTGCGACCTGGAATGTTTATCCGGGCCGAAGTGGCTACCGGTGAGCCCCGCGAAGTGATTCTGATTCCCACCCGGTACGTCATTCCGCGCCAGGGCAACCAGGCATGGGTGTACATCGTGCAGGCCGGTACGGTCTATCGTGCTTCGGTGGAAACCGGCGAAGAGTATGGCGATCGGATGGAGATTGTAAGCGGGTTGGAGGCCGGCAATTTACTGGCGGCTGAAAAATTCTCGCTGCTTCGAGACGGTTTGCGGGTAGAAGCCGTGCAATCTGGCGAGCCCGGCCCGGAGGGCACCGATTCAGAGAATGAATCACGCAGCCATTCCGATTCTGATATCGATTCAGATTCTGCAGTCGATTCGGATTCGCCGGTCGATGCGGCCGCCGCGAAGGAGCGGGGCGCTCAACCGGGAGTCGAAGGTGCCGGGCGAGTGGAATCGTCGCGCGACGGTCCGGCGCGTGGTGAGGATTGAACCGTGCGCTGGTTGCAAAAACAGGCCGTGCTGCGACCGGTGGGCACCTCCATGTTTTACCTGGCTCTCATTCTGATGGGCCTGGTGGCGCTCTCGGAACTGGAAGTGAATCTACTGCCCGACCTGGAATTTCCACGCATCACCATCATAACCACTTTTGAAGATACTTCACCGGAAGAAGTGGAAAATTTAATTACCGCACCGATTACCGAAGCGGTGGGCGGCATCGGCGGAGTGCGTACGATTGAATCGGAATCGATGGAAGGCATTTCGCTGATAACGTTACAATTCGATTGGGGTACGGACGTGGACTATGCCGCGATGAACGTTCGCGAAAAGGTGGATGCGTTAAGGTACCTGTTGCCCAGGGACGCCGGTCGATCGATTGTAACCCGCTTCGATCCGGCCGAGGCGCCCTTTATGGAGATTGTATTTTTCGGTCATCAGCCGGAACAATCCCGGGATTTGCGTCACTTCCTGGAAAACGACGTAAAGGTGTATCTGGACCGCATTGACGGTGTGGCGCTGGTAGAACTGGCCGGCGGTTATAAAAAAGAAGTGCAGGTGCTGGTGGACCAGACGGCGGCCAGTTCGCACGGTCTGTCGCTCTTAGAAATCGGTCAGCGTTTGCAAAGCG
>JAGRMX010000177.1 GCA_020441025.1 Leptospiraceae bacterium | reverse complement strand
GTGAAACCCGCAACGTAGCCGACGAATTAAACGGCACCGCCCAACGTCTGAAAGAAATTACGGTCAGCAACAACGACTTAAGTCGCGATCAGATGGCGTCTATTGAAGAGACGTCGGCCACCATGGAGCAGATGAGTTCCTCCACCCGGGCCATCGCCGACCAGGCCCGGCATCAGGATAAACTCAGCGATCAGAATTCAACGGCCATCGCCAATCTGGCCGACCTGGCGAAGCGTATCGAAAATTTGAGTCGAGAGGCCAGCGAGCAGGGCAAGCGTACCATGGACTATGCACGCAACGGTCAGAGTGAGTTGAGCAGTACCGCCGAGATTATTGCCGGTATCAGCGAACGTTCCGCGCGTATTACCGAGTTCGTTACGGTAATCAATGATATTGCGGATAAGACCAATCTACTCGCTTTGAACGCCGCCATTGAAGCCGCCCGGGCCGGCGAAGAAGGACGCGGCTTTTCGGTCGTCGCCGATGAAGTCGGCAAGCTGGCGGAGTTATCCAGTCAGAACGCGCGGGAAATCGGGGCGCTTATTCGGGATAGCAGCAGTGTGACCGAAGACGGAGTACAATCCATTCAACGTACACTGGAAGCCATCGAAGGTATTCTAAAAGGAATCAAAGACATTGCCGCCATGAACGCGGAAGTGTACACCCTGGTACAGGACCAGACACAATCCTCATCGGAAGTGAACGGGCAGATGCAAAAGATTCAAATGTTCGCCAGAGAGATGCGCGATGCCACTGCGGAACAATTGCAGGGTGCCAGCGAGATTCTGTCTTCGGTGGATTCGTTGAGTAAAGGTTCGGAAGAATTCATGCAGGGATCGGAAAAGCTGGTGCAGGAAGGCCAGAAACTCGCGGACTTAAGCGATCGATTGTTAAAGCGATTGCGTACATTTGAAAGCTCTGAATCTTAAGCGTGATTGATCCGACTTTCGAATTTTTTTTATTGCCATATCTATAAAGCCGGGCAGGGTCGATTCCTGCATAACGGTCGACAATATTTTCCATCGGTAGATAGTATTTACTGATGCGGCTGTTATGTTGTACGGGAGGTTCTATGCGTACTTTTCTACAGTCAAAACGCCGTGCGGTCCTGGCTACGGCCATAGCGCTTTTTTCCGGGATGTTCGCTTTCACCGCGGTGTACGCCATTGCGGATGAAGTTCAGGAAATAACCATATCGAATCAAATTGGAGCGGATATTAATCTCTTATTTGTATCACCCGGCGATAGCAACTATTGGGGTCCCGATATTCTGGGCAGCGAAAGAGTCTTTCCGGCCGGTGCCGATCTTTCTTTTTACCTGCATTATCCCCAGGCCTGCGGGAAGTTTGATCTGCTGGCCATTGACGATTCGGGCAAATCTTATACCATCTACAATCAGGAAGTGTGCGATAGTGAACCGGCCGCAACCGCCTTCACTGCCGAGAACCGCAATCCGGAAGAAGATCGGGAGTTGAATTTCGCTCAGCTGTCGTTTTCCAATGAACTGGGTATGCCCATCCATTTTTTGTTTATCAGCCCGAGCGATTCGGATATGTGGGGTGCCGATTTTCTGGACGCTACGTCCACCATGGATGCGGGGTCGACGGTGACTTTTCTGGCGCCCATTTATCAAGAAGCCGTCCGTTACAACGTGCTGGCGGTGGATGAAAACGGCGATCATTATGCCTTTAATATAGACGTGCAGGGCGATGGGGCTCGATCGTACCCGATTGAGTTGAGTGATAAACAATAAACTCCGCTGTTTGAGTCGAGCGTGAATAACAATCTGTCACGGCTATAACGCCGTCGGTTGAATATATCGACCCCGCAATAATTGATCAATTGTAGCGGGGTTTTTTATTGCGTACGATCAGGGTTACGTGACCGCAATTCGCGTATTGAAATAAGAACACGGCCGGGCGAGTATCACCGCAATGCTTGAATTAAACTGCGGTCACGGCCCGGTTATGATCCTCATCGCACTTCGGGTAACCAATCGCGATTGGTGGGACGTGAAAATAGAATCTGCATGTCGTTTATGTAGCGGGCCGCAAATCCGGTTTCACAGAACATCAGATAATAATTCCACTTGCGCACGAAGCGTTCATCGAAGCCCAGTGCCGATACGGCTTGCAGTCGCGCGTTAAAATTCCGACGCCATTCCCGCAGGGTACGGGCATAGTGCGGCCCGATACTTTCTACCTGCAGGGCCATTAAATCTCCGGTACGATGCAGCGAGTTCATGGTCTCCCGCAATGATAGCAACAGCGAGCCGGGAAATATGTGAATCTGAGTCCAGTCCACGTTGCGAACGTAATCGGCGTAGTACGGGTCGGGGAAGGTAATGCATTGAATCAGCATCAAACCGTCGGGTTTTAACAGACGATTGCATTGCCGAAAGAACGTATCCAGATATTCCCGACCGAGGGCTTCGACCATTTCAATCGATACGATTTTGCTGTACCGGTTTTCGGTCGAGAGGTCGCGATAATCACACAATTGAATGTCAATCAGATGCTCCAATCCCTCGGATTGCACATGGTCGCGGGCGTAATCGTATTGTTCCCGCGAAATGGTTATTCCGGTGACCCGGCATTGATGATTGCGCGCGGCATACAGGGCGAATCCGCCCCAACCACAACCGATTTCAAGCACATGATCGCCCGAATGCAATTGTAGCTTGCGGGCAATGGCGGCAAACTTGTTCTGTTGCGCCTGCGTCAGCGAATCGTCCGGCGCAAGAAAGATGCCGCTGGAATAGGCCATGCTTTCATCCAACCATAACTTAAAAAAATCATTCGAGAGATCGTAGTGATCGGAAATATTGCGACGGCTCATGCGACGCGTATTGGAACGCAGGTAATGACGGCAGCGGTTGATCCAACCCAGCAGATTGACGTACAGTTGCCGCACGCCGCCTCCGGAAAACGAAGGCGATTGGGAATGGTTGCGCATGAACCAGTCCAGCACGGCCATGGGTTGCGGCGAATCCCACCAGCCTTCCACGTACGCTTCACCAAAGCCGATCTCGCCGAAGAGTACGCTATGACGGAATAACCGACGGTCGCGTACTTCCAGCGTGGCCTGAATGGTTCCATGACCCAGTACTATGGTGCTATCATCCGGAAAGCGGAGTAGCAAACCACCCGATTGATTGTTGCGCAACGCGTACAGAAATATGCGCTCAAAAACGCCTCCGGGTTTATGTGTTGGCGCTGGAACCGACGCGCGCGGAGGATCGCTTTCGATTCTTGTGGAATGCGTTATAGTGGCGTTCTGCCGATCGGTATCCGATAGACCGGCGTTATTCTCCGCGTCGGCGCTTTTAGATTTCGTATTTTTTACGATGGTATTCATGCTGCCTGTTCTCCGGTTGAATTGGTTGCGGATTTACGGCGACCGAGTTCCCGGTCGGACCATTGCTTGCCGTAATGAGGTACCCGCTTTAAAAATAATTTGAGAGCCTGGTAATGTATGGCGATGATCACCTTAAGAGTTACCAGCGGGAATGAGATAAAGAACCGCCATAGATTGGAAGCGCTCAACTCTGCGCGCCGCCCATTGAGCGACGCGAACAGGACGGTCTCCCGGTCGCGCATGGTATTGATGATAATATCCAGTTTCGCCCGGGGAACTTGAAATCGAAACGCAAAGTCCAGATGATGATGCAGGAACGGGGAAACGTAAAAGTTCTTGCGTGTTCGGTGACGATGCCAGGATTGCCTGTCCGTTGTGTTTTCCGGGATTAAATCCCGATGTTGTGAACGATTCTGCTTTTTTGAAAGCTTCGATTCAGTTGCGTCCCGTAGTTCGATGAAATACGGCATTTGTTCGCCAAACGTATTGTTCACTTCCGCCAGCAGCAGCGCGGGCTGATTATGCTCATCCTCTATAAAGTAAAAGCTGACCGGATTAAAAGCGTACCCCAGTACCCGCAGATTGGTCAGCAATCGAATGCGGCCCGGTCGGAAGTCGTAGCCCGCCGCCTGCATGCAATCCAGCAAGGCCCGGCGTGTGGGCAGTGAGTCATTATCAGGTTGCACATCGCTGTACTCCGACTGCACCGATGGATTCAAGAACCGAAAATGATCCCGATCCTGAAAAGAAAACAAGCCCGGTCCGTTTATATTCAACAACAGCCGCTGCCAGAACCCGGCCTCGCGTCGGTAGCGCCGGGCTTCTTCCAGATCGATGTAAAACATAAAGATGCCGTACTCAAAGGCGTTGCGCACCGGTTTGCGTCGCCGATGCGTAACCACGCAGCGATACAGACAGCTATTCTGAAATTGCTCGGACAATCGCATGTTTCTTTTTATCCGTGTATAAATGCTCAAGTTCTTATAAGTTCTCTAAGTACAGGGGGTACTGATTCGTCCTTTATGTCGGTTAAACCGAAACGGGTGCATTGCTATGTTCGATACGGGCATGCGCATTCCGAATGGCGTCCACGGCCTGCAGGGCCGCCAACAATCCATCCTCATGAAAGCCATACCGGAAATACGCGCCTGCAAAGAACAACGGACCGCCATTATTCAATTCCGGCAGACGCTGTTGCATTTGAATGGACCGCGTGTCGAAGAGCGGATGCTCATAATTTATGATCCTTATAATTTTATCCGGATCGATGGGATCGATTTCGTTGATTGAAACAAAGTAATCCCGGTGAGTGGGCAGTTTTTGCAGCGCATTCATGTGGTAGATGGTGGTCGTACGTTCATGTGCATCGCGCTTATAATTCCAGGCGGACCATACCTGCTTCAGCGGCGGCATGACCGCGGCGTCCGTATGTAATATTGCCCGGTTCGACTCGTACGGGAAGGCGCTTAAAATCTCACGCTCAAAGGGGCGAGCGTCTGACAGCATGGCGAGTGCCTGATCGGCGTGTGCCGCTATCAAAACATAATCAAACCGATAGCGGCCTTTCGTCGTCACGACCCGGACTCCGGATCGTCCCTGTTCCACGGTGCGTTCGACCGACTGCACCGCTTCCGGCAAACGTAAAGCGTCGGGCAATTGCTCCAGAATTTTGCGCGTATACGTATGGCTGCCGCCCCGGACATAGCGCCATTGTAACTGAGTATCCAGACCAAGGAATCCATGGTTTACAAAAAAGCGAATGAAAGTACGCGCCGGAAATTGCAGCATCTTCTCAATGGGCGTACTCCATACGGCGGAGCCCATGGGAATAATGAAGTTGAACTTAAAGTAATCGCTGTAACCTTCTTGCTCCAGGTAGCGTTCAAAGCTGATGCCGTCATCCAGGACGCCCGCTTCCAGATGCCGGGGAGCGCGGGTATTGAAACGATGGGCCTGCCACAGAAAATGCAGGTAGCGCGGCGAGAACAGGCGGCGCTTCTGGGCGAACAGATGACGTAGACTCTTTCCACAGAATTGTAGATTGATATTTCGATTGTACAGGCTGAATGACATATCACTATCGGCGCTCTCCACACCCAGCTCATCGAACAGGCGCGTCAGTCGCGGATAGGTGGTATGATTAAAAACAATGAAGCCCGTATCCACCGGGAAGGCGGCGTCCGGCGTTTCAATGTGGTGCGTATGCGTATGACCTCCGGCCCGATCTTCTTTTTCGAAGAGTGTGATTCGGAATCTGTCGCGCAGATAATACGCGGCTCCCATTCCCGATATGCCGGTGCCCACAATGCCCAGTGTTGGCCTGTTTTCCATTCGGTCAGGATAGAAGGTTTCCCCAAAACCGACGACAAAAAAATCCAATGTTCATCAAAAACATTCGACGATAGCGGCAATCGGGCCTATATTGCAGCAGAATCTGTCAGAGCTCTGACAAATTGCGCCTGAAAGGTGTGAGTTCACGTACAATGCGGCCGCTGATGTGTCCCGGGATATATTCTTCACCGGCCAGTAATGAAGGAGAAAAGCAATGAATCTGGATACCCTGCTGGCCAGCGGCCTGATACCGGACACAATCATCAGAATGGGGATACGCCGACTGCTGCGACAGCGCCTCAGGGAGATTTATGCCCGGGGCGATAGCGAGGCCGGTCAGTCTCAGATGATGGATTTGATTGCCGAGCTGCGCGGCAGCCCCATTGCCATCGCTACCGACGAGGCCAATGAGCAGCATTACGAAGTGCCCGCGGAGTTTTATCGGCTGGTGCTGGGTCCCAATCTGAAATACAGCTCGGCCTATTATGAAGACGACACCTGCAATCTGGGCGAGGCCGAGGAGAACATGCTCCAGCGTACGGTGCGCAGCGCGGCGTTGGCCAATGGGCAGGCCATACTGGAACTGGGTTGCGGATGGGGCTCGCTGACATTGTATATGGCTCGCCGTTATCCCGAGGCGCGCATTACCGCGGTTTCCAATTCACGCACCCAGAAAGAACATATCGACGCGCAGGCCCGGGCAGAAGGATTGCGTAATGTGCGCGTGATTACCTGTGATGTGAATCAACTCGATTTTGACGCGGATCAGCGCTTCGATCGGATTGTCTCGGTAGAAATGTTCGAGCACGTGCGCAACTACGATCGCTTGTTTCAGAATTTACGCGCCTGGCTGCGACCGCAGGGACGTTTGTTCATTCATATATTCACCCATCATCGCTATGCGTATCCCTTTAATGTACAGGATGAAAGCGATTGGATGGCGCGCTACTTCTTCACCGGCGGGATGATGCCGTCCGATCACCTGTTCTTTTATTTTGCGGAAGGTTTTCGCGTTGTGGATCATAAAGTGGTGAACGGAACACATTACCAGAAAACCGCCGAAGATTGGTTACGGAATATGGATCGCAATCGGGCGGAGATCATGCGCATCTTTGGTGAAACCTACGGCGCAAAAAACGCGCGCAAATGGTTCGCGTACTGGCGCGTCTTCTTTATGTCCGTGGCCGAATTATTCGGCTATCGTTCCGGGCGCGAATGGCAGGTCAGTCACTACGTATTCGAACCGATGGCCGCCCGTCAGAAGGCGCGCCGGGCGGCTTGAGATCGATCGAATCGCCCATTCGTTTGAATCGATTATACACGAATTCAGTTACGGTACGCAATCGGATCATTCATCCGGCAGACGGACTGAATTGCGTTATCGATTTCTACAGTCGCGCGCCGCAATGACGGCAGAAAAGCGCGTCGGCCGCGTGTCCTTCCGCAGCGCAATCCGGACAGGATTGTGTATTGATTTCCTGACGACTGAATTGTACAAACTCCGCCGATACGAT
>JAGRMX010000176.1 GCA_020441025.1 Leptospiraceae bacterium | reverse complement strand
GATTTTCCCGATGCGCTTAAACTGAAAGAAGCATTGCAGGCGGCGCAGCAAAACGTTGAGAATCACTAACCCACTCGCAGTTTATAGATCCAGCAGTAGAATTCCGCCATTGGCTATGGCATGACTCAATAGACAGTAAAATAATGTCTCACTCTGGATTCGAATCACCGCCAGAAATCCCGCCGCCAATAGATACAGGCCGAACATGGTATATGTAGATGGCAGATGGGCGATTGCGAATAGAATAATTGCTAATAGATGTCCGGCGTAGTGCGGAGCCGGTCCGAGCAACGTGGGTATGAATTCACGAAATACAATTTCTTCCAGCAGAGGTGCGCTGATGGCACCCAGAAAAAGAATCGCGAATGAAAACCGATCCAATCGACTGGATTGGGCCGGCAATACATCTTCAAAGCCGATGTATACCAGCGTCCAGATGAGTCCCAGGGTACAAAAAAACATAACGATAATCGTTTCCAGACTTGCCCGGGGTTGAAACAAAATGCGCAGACGATAGGGCGGCAGCAGATAGAGCGTGAGCGGCGCCAACGAACCCAGTATGGGCGCCTGAAAAAGGGCCAGGCGCGTCGTATCGGCAATATCGGGCTGTGTTATCAGGTGAGCGATGAATAAGAATCCGGTCAGAATCATTCCGACCATGGAACAAATCATGGGCCACGAGCTGCGTTTCAAATGGGTACGGGCGGCCACGGCCGTTTCGATATCGGCTTTTTCATGGGCGGAAAGTCGGCGGTACGATCGATAACCCCGGTTCAATTCCTGTAGTTCCGAATTCGTCAGGTAGGGCGCTACTTTGCGACGTACGCCGGGTTCCAGCAGGTGCCAGAGTAATCCCGCCCATTGCACCCGCCGCTCGGCCGAATCGCCTGGCCCTCGAACGGTTTTTTGTCTGGAAGCAGACCCGGAGCGAGCATCTATCGGAGTTCCTACAGAATTTGAGTGCGCATTTGTCGAAGTTCCGACAGATTCTGGATTGGCGGGGCGGCCGTCCGACGGAGTTCCGACAGATCTGGGCTTTCTGGAAGCGGAATCAGGTAGTCTGCGGGGGGGCTGGCTGTTTGAGGCGGGCATGATTACGTTAAGAACAGTATCGACCGAAATGTCGGAACTTCGACGGGTTTCTCTATATTATGTCACACAGAGTTTACTCCAGGACCGCACGACGCACTTAAAGGACAGAATACGCGCCAAAAAATGCTCGTTTTTTGTCCTAATTTTTGTCACAGTGCCCTGCGATAAGTGAATAGCTATGGTTTCAGACTATCAATTTATAAGTTTCCGACGAACCTGGCGGGTTGATGAAGACACCTGGTTTAACCTGGGTCAGTGCAAAGCTATTATCAGCGCAATTGCCAGAACGCCCATTATGCCTCAATACCGGGAGGAAATATACAGCGTGAGTCTTATTCGGGGTGCTCAAGCAACTACCGCAATCGAGGGTAATACTCTAACCGAAGAAGAAGTGCGACAGATCAGCCTGGGGCGCAGCCTGAATATGCCCAGTAAACAATATATGGAACAAGAAGTCCGTAATGTTTTGGATGCGCTTAACAGTATTCGAGATCAAATTGTAAACGGGGTATTAATTGAGCTTATATCGCCACAGCTCATTAAGCGATTTCACTTTCTGATTGGAAAAGATCTAAATAAAAACTTCGAAGCGATTCCAGGCGAGTTTCGTAGAAATGAAGTCACAGTAGGGGCGGTTTACAAAGCCCCTCCCTATGTAGAAGTTGAAGAATTTATGCGAAGGTTTTGCGACTGGGTTCGCAAAGAGTTCCATTATGAAAAAGGTCAAAGTTTTTCAACGGCGATACTCCAGGCTATCGTGACTCATGTGTACATAGCCTGGATTCACCCCTTTGGCGATGGTAATGGACGTACTGCGAGATTGATCGAGTTTTATTTATTACTGCGTGCGGGCATTCCCGATATAGCCGCGCATGTACTATCAAATTTTTATAATGAAACACGCGCAGATTACTATCGTCATTTACGGGAGAGCTCTCAAGGCGGAGGAGATTTATCAAATTTTATTAAATATGCGATTCAGGGATTTAAGGATGGATTAAAAAGTATACTGGAAAAGGTCAATCTGAATCAATTAGAAATAGCCTGGCGAAACCATGTGCATGAGACCTTTCAGTCCGCGGTCGCGCCTCGAACAACACAGATAAAAAAACGACAAATGGGATTGATCTTGTCGATGAATCTTGAATTTGATTATACTGAGGATAGATTGATGAGATTGAATAACTCGATAGAACTTGAATATGCCGAAAAATCCCGTAGAACATTTACGCGAGATTTGCAGTCTCTAATTGCAATGGGTTTAGTCGTCAATTCGGAATCAGGTTATCGAGCTAATACGGCCATCTTGCGCGGGGCAATGGCTCAAGTGCGAATCGATAAATTGTCATTTTGACCGGGAACGCGTCTCAAAACTATGACTTCTTAGATATTTGCATAATTGTAAGATGGAAAGCTGCTTTGCGCGGGCGATGCCCGGGAAAAACGTGACTTATGGCAAATCTGAGTAATCCACATGTGGCAGTGGTGGGATCCTCCGGGGCGGTGGGCCAGGAGATGATTCGCTGTCTGGCCGAACGCAACTTTCCACTATCGCGATTGACCCTGTTGTCCAGCGCGCGCTCGGCGGGTAAAACCGAGACTTTTCGCGGCGAAACGATCACCACACAGGAGTTAAACCGGGATTCCTTCAAGGATGTGGACATTGCCCTGTTCAGCGCCGGCGGTGGAATTTCAAAAGAATACGGACCGATTGCCCGCGATGCCGGCGCGGTGGTGGTAGATAATTCCTCCGCGTTCCGCATGGACCCCGATTGTCCGCTGGTCATTCCGGAAATCAATCCGGAGGATATTCAAAAGCACAATGGCATCATCGCCAACCCCAACTGCAGTACGATCATTATGCTGATGGCCATCACGCCTATTCATCGAATGAATCGAATTAAGAAAGTGATTGTGGCTACCTATCAGGCCGCTTCCGGTGCGGGCGCGGCCGCCATGCGGGAACTGGAATCACAATCGCGGCAGTTGTTGGCCGGTGAGCCGTTGACCATGGAAGCGTTTCCGTATCAAATCGCGTTTAACGCGTTCAGCCATAACTCGGCTATGGATGTGGATTCCGGTTACAACCAGGAAGAAACTAAAATGATCAAGGAGACGCATAAAATCTGGCACGATGAATCGGTGGCCATTACGCCGACCTGTATTCGCATCGGCACCTTTCGGGCGCATGCCGAATCGATTCATCTGGAACTGGAACATCCCGTCGATCTGGAAGCAATCCGTACGGCGCTATCCGGTATGCCGGGCGTCAGTTTGATTGATGATCGTTCAAAGAATTATTTTCCCATGCCCATTGAAACCAGCGGTAAAGACGATGTTTTTGTGGGGCGCTTGCGGAAGGCCGCCGGTGGATCGGCCGAACGGGAGCTGGAATTGTTCTGTTGCGGCGATCAATTGCTGAAAGGAGCGGCGCTCAACGCGGTGCAGATTGCGGAGCACTTGATTCAGAAATAACGGGAGCGATTTTAATATGACACGCGTATTGGTACCCCTGGCGGACGGTTTTGAAGAAATGGAGGGCATTATTATCATCGATGTCCTGCGTAGAGCCGGCGTGGAAGTAGTGTCCGCCGCCCTGAAAGACGGACCCGTTCAAGCGGCCCGCGGTACCATGCACCTGGCGGATACGACTCTCGAAGCCGTTCAAAACGATGATTTTGACATGATTGTTCTCCCAGGTGGAGGAGGCGGCGCCCAGAATCTCCAGCGCGATGAACGGATCAAACAGATCCTGCTGCGCATGCAGGCAAAGGATAAGTACATCGGTGCTATCTGCGCCGCACCTAATGTATTACGCAATCATGGAATTTTGAAAGAAACCGATCGCTTTACATTGCATCCGGGTACCATAAATGACGGCAGTGGCGGACAATATGTTGATAATGAGCGCATCGTGCGCACGGGTCGCATTACCACCAGTATCGGGCCGGGCAGCGCCTTTGAATTTGCTCTGGATCTGGTAGAACAATTATGCGGTAAGGCCGTTCGCGATAAAACCGCCGCACCCATGTATTTGCCCGAAGTCTCCGCTGAATAAACTCTGAATGAAAAAATCGCTAACGTGTTAACTGAATTCAATCACCCCGGTCCAGTTGTCCGGTCGGGGTGTGTTGTACATCGAACGACATCGATCCAGATAATTCTCCGCAACCGTGTCTTCCGGCACGGCGGTATGACATTCGGCAAATAATGTGTGGGCCGCATCGAATTCCGCCTGGCGATAGAGGGTCAATGCTTCGATAAAGCGTGGCAGTGTTCTGGCTTTGCGATCGCGTAACGCGGGTGGATCGGCATCACAGGCTTCGTATATGCGCAGTGGCAACTGTTTGCCTTTAACCCGGACCATATCGATTTCACGTATCAAATACGGATGGCCGTCCGGCAGGGCCCGGTACACCGCGTCTGAAAGCAATAGGGATACATTCAATCGTTTGGTCAATCCCTCCAGCCGGGCCGCCAGATTGACCGTGTCACCCGCCACGGTGGTATCCATGCGCAGGGATGACCCTACCGTTCCTAATATGACTTCCCCGAAATGCAATCCGCAGCCGGCTCGAATCAAACTCTGACCGCTGTCGGTGCGACGTTCATTGTAGCCGTTCAACTGTTCAAAGATGGCAATGGCCGCTCGCAGGCCGTTGACCGGATTTTCCGGAAAAAGAGCCATCACGGCATCGCCGATGAATTTATCGATAAATCCCTGGTGCGAACTGATGATGGGCGTCAGTCGCGTAAGATAGGCGTTCAAAAAGCGCAGAGTTTCTTCGGCGCGCATGGACTCTGCAATGGCGGTGAAATCGCGCATGTCGCTGAATAGCACGGCGAAGTTGCGTTCTATACCGTCACCGAGCTCTACGTCGGTTATGCTGTTTTTCCCGAGGTGTTGCAGGAATTCATGCGGAACAAATCGACTGTATGAACTGTTCAGCTCTCTTAAATTCTTATTCAGTCGATCCGATTCATTGTACACGTTCATAAAGCGATTGCCCAGAATACCGGCAATGCCCAGTACAAAAAACATAAAACCGTATTCCGAAAGAAACGGCGCGTGAATTATTTTCAGAGAATTTAATATATCACTCGTGGCAGTGGCCGCGAAGATTAAAATTCCCAGCATGATATAGCGAGCTTCGGGATTTTTACGACGCAATTCTCGAAAGTTGATATAAATGCTATATCCGAATCCGAATAACACTACCGGAAACCATATCTGCAGACAGATATCGATGCCCGGCATACGCATGAACCAGACCAGAACGGCCAGTAAGGCACAAACACCGGCGAAAATTTGCGCCAGCCGCGTATTCTTACGATAGTAGAACTGGGTGAAAAAGAAAACCAGAAAGGGGCCCATCAAAAAAAGTGTCGTTTTGTCCAGACGTTCACGCAACAAAACTTCCGTCTGGAAAAAAACATGACGCATGCCGGTATTAAAAAACCACTGGGAGGCGGCGACGATACAGAACATGCCGAAATAGAAGTTGTACTTTTCCACCGGTCGCTTGATGAAGAAAAATATATGCATCAACCCGACCAGCAGATAAAGCGCCAACAATACTCCGGTGAAGATGTCTTTCAAAAAAAAGTCCAGGTACATACCGAGCGGTGTGCCCAGCTCTACCATGGGTGCGTTTATGGACAGAGGATAATCGCCCCGGGTGTACAGAGCGATGGATAGGATTTGCTCGTCTCGATCGGTCCGGGCGAATTGAGCGGGGATGTCGGCCAGGAAATAAGTGCCCATGGCCGATTCGTACGGATCGGCGCGACCCACATGGCCGATAAGCTGTCCATTCAGGTAAAAATAACCCACGCTTGAAAGCGACCCGCTCCGTAACGTCAATGGTTGGCCTTCCTGAAGTTTATGGGCCATCTCTGCCGGCAAAATGCGTCTGATGGTAATCCACCCATTCGTAATCGCGTATTTTTCCGATTGATTGATATCGATAGAAAAAGGCGTTTCCAGATCTTGAAAGCCGTCGGGATCCATCGAATCGGTCCAGGATTGTTCGAATCCCGGGCGCATTTGCCAGGTACCACTCAGGTTTACCTGTTCGCCGATGTTAAGGTATGTGCAGGAAGTTTGGAAAAGTAATATGAAGGCCGTATATAACGGCAGGGAAAGAATACGTAAAATTCTTTGCCGGCGCCGCCTGTTAAAAAATGCTGCCCGGACGGACTCGGGCTTAAAACCCTGTCCGGAATGAAGATTACGAATCGGTGAGTTGCCGATCAGCATTGAGTGAGATTTATGTCCAGGCCTGAATATAAAATTAAAAGCACGAACTATAACGATATTTCGCTGCGCCTTGCGCGTAAGATTTTTGGCATTGAACACTTGCATTACGGGTTCTTCACAAAGGGAATCAAGCGAGATATTCAACATGTGCCTCAGGCCCAGGAGGCCTATGTTAAAAATCTTTTAAAATACATCCCGCGGGGAGTAAAGAGTATTTTTGACGTGGGCTGCGGAACGGGTGGAATCGCCGAAGAGCTGGTAAAGAAAAGATACAATGTGGCCTGCGTGGCTCCCGATCCGTATCTGACCAACCTGGCGGCTGAAAAAACAAAGGGTCGCGCGCAGGTTTTTACGGATTTGTACGAGAATCTGGATGCGGAACCGACGCCCGGCAGCTTCGATCTGGTGTTGATGGCCGAATCCTGTCAGTATGTAAACCCCGAGCGGGGCTGGGAGCAACACGGTCGATTTTTAAAAGATAAGGGCTATGTATTGATTGCCGACTTTTTCAAGATTCGACCGCTGGATCGAGATGATTTGAGCAAATCCGGTCATGACCTGGATCGATTCTTAAGCGTCGCAGATGAAAGCGGTTTCAAGCTTTTAAAGAAAATTGATATTACACGGGAAACGGCTCCCTCCATGGACATCTACCAGGGAATCATTACGCAGTATGTTTTTCCCATTGCGGAGGCGATTTTTGAATTCATCAGCCGACGTTATCCGTTGATCTATCGCTTTATGAGCATGTTGTTTAAAGAGAAGATAATAAAGCTACATGCCCGCTATTCGAATCAGAGCGCGGCGATTTTTACGCAGTACAAAGGTTACTTCATTTTGCTCTTTCAGAAAAAATAACGGATAATCTCCGG
>JAGRMX010000175.1 GCA_020441025.1 Leptospiraceae bacterium | reverse complement strand
ACCTGGTATCCCAGCACCAGCGAGTATTGTCCGCGCCGACCGGCGTGGTAATTCGTATACAGCGCGTATACGGTATCATCCACGCGACCCGGGATACGCTTGTGGATTTGATCGCCATAAAAGCGATCCCAGTGTTCCGGTATCTCCCGATGTGAACGCTTACCATGATTGGAGGTTTGCAGTTCAATCCCCATTACCTGAAAGGAGTCTCGTTTCAGTATGGCCCGTTGCATACAATTCGGTTATGCTTCTGAGCTTTCAGGTCAAATCAATTTTTTTGGACCCGGTATTCGTACATGCAGTCAATAAACGGGGGCTGATTCGGGGCTGACAATTCAGACATACCATCTACCTACGCCCACACGCTGTAACGGTCTCCAAAGAATTGGACCGAATCCACACTTGTGAAATCTCCCGGGTTACGGCATGAGAATCGTTTTGCGAAAGCGGTGGTTATGATTACACTGCAAGTAAACGATTACGTAGATTTTAGATTTATGTTGCCGACCACCACAGAATGATGGCCTGAAGGCGCATCATCAGCGCCGCAATTCGCCTCGTGCCCCGACGAGAATCCGGCAGCATTCTGACAATAGAAATGATTCAGGCACACAGGAGTATATCATGATCTGGCAGAGTATCAATCCTGCAACGGAAGAGGTACTACAGGAGTATCCCGGGCACAGCGATCGGGAAGTGGATCAAATATTAAACGCTTCCGTTAGCGCGTTTCAGGATTTTTCCCGCATTCCCATCAAACAACGCGCCGAATGGTTGCGTGCGATCGGAGGGCTGCTGGAATTAAAAAAAGAAGAACTCGGTCAATTGATGACGGCGGAGATGGGGAAACCCATTACTCAGTCCCGGGCCGAAATTGAAAAGTGCAAACTGGTATGCGACTACTTTGCCGATAACGCGGAGGATTTCCTGCAGCCCCGTCACATTGAAAATGGTTCCACGCGTAAGTTTGTAGAATACGATCCGTTGGGTCCCATTTTGGCCATCATGCCCTGGAATTTTCCTTTCTGGCAGGTATTTCGATTTGCCGCGCCAAACTTGATGGCGGGCAATACGGCCTTACTGAAACACGCGCCCAACGTGGGCGGATGCGCACAGGCCATCGAATCCCTATTCCGCCAGGCCGGCTACCCACCGGGTTGCTTTCATTCGCTGGTGCTTTCGAATGAAGCTACCGAAAAGTTAATCGGCGACGATCGCATTCAGGGTGTTACATTGACCGGCAGTGAGACCGCCGGGCGGCGTGTGGCGGCACGCGCGGGTGAAGCCATTAAGAAAAGTGTTCTCGAACTGGGTGGCAGCGACCCGTGTATTATTCTGGCGGATGCCGATCTGGATGCCGCAGCGGAAACCGCCGCTCAATCGCGTATGTTGAACTCCGGCCAGAGTTGCATTGCCGCCAAACGCTTCATTGTAGTCGCGGATGTTTACACTGACTTTCTGGAGCGCTTCGCCCGCCACCTGAAAACATATACACCCGACGCCCCCACCCAAAACGATTGCCGCCTGGGACCCATGGCAAGGTCCGATTTGCGTGATAAATTGCACGAACAGTGTCAGACTCTGTTAAAAGAAGGCGCACGATTGCACTTCGGTGCGCAGCCGGTAGATGGGCGCGGTTACTTTTATGAACCGACATTGTTCAGCGATGTTTCGGCTGAAATGTTGGCGGCCCGTGAAGAAATTTTTGGTCCGGTCGCTTCGGTCTTTGCGGCCCGCGACAGCGAGCACGCCATTGAACTGGCCAATCAAACCAGGTATGGTTTAGGTGCCGCGCTGTGGACTCGCGACCTGGATAATGTTCCACAGCTTATCCACAAGATTCAAGCGGGTGCGGTATTTGTGAACTCACTGGTTCGCTCCGAGGTCCACGTGCCTTTTGGCGGCGTAAAAGCATCCGGCTACGGACGCGAACTGGCACCGGAAGGCATTCGAGAATTCATGAACTGGAAGAGCGTTGTAATTACTGCTGGCGGTTAAAACTGTTCGCGTTGCATATATTTACCGAACCCTCGTGAACCGCACCGGATTATGTCGCATGTAACAGGCGCAAAAAACACGACCGGTCGAGCACTAAACAAAAATTTAGTTGAAATAAGCATTCTGGATGGTCAACGTTGCGCCATGCAGTTGCACGAAAAACAACTCAAAGAAATTGGCCAGCGACTGCGAGCCGTTCGCAAGGCCCGCGGGCTACCCATGCGTATTGCCGCAACCATCCGGGAGCGTTACGGCGTGAAACTGGACCAGAGCTATCTGTCGCGCATGGAGCGGGGCGAATCGGAAGTGCCGTTGCGAACCCTGTTCGCCCTGGCAGACTTTTTTGAGGTGGATCCCTGTGATCTTTTGCGGCCCAACGCACACCGCACATCCAGCGAATTGATCTTAAAAACACCGGTCATCCAAAAGCAGCTGGATCTATTGATGGAGTACCTGCCCGAGCGCCAGTTGGTTCGCATCATCGAATCCTGTCTGAACGCCATCTGGCAGGCGTTGCGAGCCGGGGAAGAACAACGCGGTGAATCGGCGGCCGTCCCGGACGATTCAGCGGATTGCGCAACGGAACCGACGAGGCAAACGAACGAACGTGTAATCCGTCGGCGCACGCTCAAGTATTGAAGACCTTATTCCGTATCTGCCGGAGCGCCGGAAGAATCGCGCACAAAAACAGAAAGATCGATGCTGGCGCGTGCCCGGTTTTCCTGAATAATGGTTCCGTGCAATCCCTCTTCCCGATTTTCGATGCGCATTAAAGGAACATGCTCTTCATTGATCAACTGCCAGAGATGGATGTCGGTCACCTGCCCTTGATTGAGCTGCAATTCGGCATATACGCCGCCATTCTGCCAGCCATACTGGGAATCCACGCCGCCGAAATTGGAAGCGTTCATTAAAATCGTATTCTGACGACGACAGACGCCATAATCTTCGTGGACATGACCGGATACGACCAGACTCGGTTGATGATTATCCAGATAAGAACGAATGCCCAGTGAGCCGATGTGACCGAGGCCGGGTATGCGGTCAAAAAAACCGTAAGCCGGGTTGTGTATGACCATGACATCGGGAGTCGTCTCCGCAAAGAAATCTTCCGGCTCCGAGAACAACTTACCGTCCTGCTGGCTTTCATGATACACCACGGCCAGCTTTTCCGGAATGCCCGAAGTAGCGATAGGCGCCCCACCGTATCCGGCGAATTTCAACTGCTGAATACTCTCCGACTTGTAATGCAAATCGCGCTCTTTCAGAGCGGTATAGCGTAAATCGATGTCATAATTGCCGGGCAGTACGACGCAACGCGCTCCGTTGTTATATTTCTGAATAATGTCCTCAATTACCTCGTATTTTTCCTTCATTGTTTTGGTGGCTTTTTCGAATAATTGCCGATACTCTACCGAACGAGCTTCCCATACGTCACGATCCTCATACTTGTCGGGAAAGCGCAGGATGTCCGAGGCCAGATCGAAAGGATATATCTTTTGATTTAATTTGCGAGCCAGAGTGTAGAATTCTTCCTGTAGACAGACAAACTGATAGATTTTGTCGTCATCGTAAAATGCCCGATACAGAATGTCGCCGCACAGAAGATAAATATCCGCTTCCGTAGTGCGCAACAATACCCGCAATTCTTTAAGTGCGTCGTGAATATCCGTTATATAAAGGATTTTCACGGATTAGCGACCCTTCTTTTTGCCCGTCTGTGTTGACATGATCTTCTGGATTTCTGTGCGCATGGCCTTCTTAAAATTATCGGAGGTAAATCGGGCCACACTGAGGCGGAAATCCGACGCTCGATATCGGATTTCTTCATTGCGCAGTACGGCATCCTGAATTGCGTCGACAGTTTGTGCTTTAAAAAACACACCGGTACGCCCATCGACCACCGTTTCCAGGCTGCCCCCCCGGCCAAATGCTATAACCGGACAGCCATAACTTTGCGCTTCCACCGGAACAATTCCGAAGTCTTCAACTCCCGGGAAGAGCAATCCGCGTGCTCTACTGTACAGCCGCAGTATTTCATTCCGGCTAACACGTCCGGGAAAGCTGACGTTTTCAGGCGCCAATTTGCGCAGACGACCGGCCTCCGGTCCATCGCCGACCACAACCAACCGACGATCGGGCAAACCACGAAAAGCTTCGACAGCCAGGTCGATGCGTTTGTAGGGCACGAAGGCGCTGACTATCAGATAAAAATTCTCGCGTTCGTCCGGTGCCGCCGGAATCCGATCGGGAACCTTATCCAGGCAGGGGGGAGGAATTACCCGGGCCTGTTTGCCGTAATAAAGCCGAATCCTTTCAGCAACAAACGCACTGTTGCAGGTATACTGATCCACGCGATCGCGCGTCGAGACATCCCACATGCGCAAATAGTGCGCGAAAAACGGAATGACCGTCCGGTTCAATAATCCGCGCCGTGGAAAGTACTCCGCGTACATATCCCACACATATCGCATGGGACTGTGAAAATAACTGAGATGCTTCACGCCCGGAGGAGGAATGACACCGCGCGCGACACAATGTGAACTGGATATTATCAGATCATAACCATGAAAATCGAACTGTTCAATTGCCAGAGGAAATAACGGGAGATAATGTCGATAGCGCTTGCTCTTGAAAGGCAAGCGGTCAATGAACGAGGTGTGAATTTTTCGATTGGCAATTAAATCGGAAACCGTGCCCGGATTGTACATTAACGTAAACAGGTCCGCGTTCGGTACCAACCGGAGAATGGCTTCCAGAACCACTTCCCCGCCCCGCATCCCCGTAAGCCAATCGTGAACGACGGCTACCTTTATGTCACTCATTCGGATGGTCATCGATTCGCTTTCGCCCCTGAATTCAATCGGAATAATTCGACCGGATCACCGCCGCTCCAGTGCGAGAACAGCATCAACGAAACGCCTATCGGCGCCAACAGGATTTTTTCGCCCTGATAGAATCAAACTTGCTTGCCGATTGACCGGACTACCGATGTGCTTCTGTTATGGCCGGTCAGGATTTTGAAATCATAGCCGCGGATCGTACCCGCCTGAGGGGAACGTTGCATGCGGCCGGACGTCCCAAAGCGTTGCTTATCTGGCTACATGGATTTGCAGAGCATCGCGCGCGGTATGCGGAGATGGCTCGTTGGTTCAATGAGAATAAAATCTCCATAATCACCATGGATTTTCGCGGACATGGTCAGTCCGACGGGAAGCGCGGTTACATTGATTCCTTTCATGATTATCTCGATGATGTAGACGCCTTATTCGATTATGTGGCGGCCAACTTTCAACGATTACCCATTCTACTGGGTTCGCATAGCAATGGCGGGTTGATCGCGGCTCGTTACATTGAGGACAGGCATTACACCATACGAATTCGAGGGCTTGTGTTTACGGCTCCCTTTATGCGGGTGGGCGTACCGGTACCGGCCTGGAAAGATAAAATGGCCCGGATTCTGGGCGGCATTATCCCCGGCCTGAGTGTACCCTCCGGAATCGACCCTGTCTTAATTTCACATGACGCGAATATGGTGCGGGGATACAGAGACGATCCGATGGTGTTTACCAACGCCACCACCCGCTGGTACCTGGAAACCACCAAGCACCAATCAATCGCGTTGGAACGAGCCAATCGTATTTATTTACCCACATTGGTTCTGCAGGGAACGGCGGATAAAATCGTCAGTCCGGAAGCGACCCGCGAATTTTATGACGGCATCAGCTCCAGCGATAAAAAATGGATTTCTTATGATGGAATGTTTCATGAGATTTTAAATGAAATCGAACGCGAGAAAGTTTACAAAGATATTCTGGACTGGGTCCGTAAGTATTCCCGCAAGTTGTTTTTTTAAACGGACCTTCGGCGAGCGATAGCATATAATATTTTTCTTATAGAATCCAGATCAATGCCCGTATTACAAATCATGCAAATGCTACACGAATTGAACGATATCCACGCCGAAATGCGCGCATGGCGGCATCGCATCCATCGTCATCCGGAGCTGGCATTTCAGGAAGAGCATACCGCCGAACTGGTGGCGACCGTATTGAAAGAAGCCGGTCTGCACGTGGAAACCGGCATCGCAGGTACCGGCGTGGTGGCCACACTGGAGAATGGTCCCGGCCCGGCCATCGGTCTACGCGCCGATATGGACGCCCTACCTTTGCAAGAGTTGAATACATTCGAACATCGTTCGCGTCGGGATGGGCTGATGCACGCCTGCGGTCATGACGGCCACACCGCCATGCTGTTAGGCGCGGCAAAATTTCTGGCCAGGCATCGAGAGATACGCGGTCGCGTTCATTTTATATTTCAACCGGCGGAGGAAAATGAAGGCGGTGCACGCGCCATGATCGAAGAAGGATTATTTGAACGCTATCCGGTGGATGCGGTATTCGGCATGCACAACTGGCCCGGAATGGAAGCCGGCAAGATCGCAGTGCAATCGGGAGCGATGATGGCGGCCTTTGATCGCTTTGATATTCTGATTCAAGGACGCGGTGGTCATGCCGCCAAACCGCATGAAACCGTCGATCCGGTGGTGATTGCCGCCCAACTGATTCAGGCCATTCAGACCATCGTCAGTCGTTTTAATCCGCTGGAAGCGGCGGTGATCAGCGTAACCAGGCTGGAAGCGGGCCACGCCTATAACATAATTCCGGACAGCGTACGATTGAGCGGCACCGTACGGGCCATCAAGCCGGCGGTTCAGGATCAACTGGAAGAGCGATTGCATCGAACCACGCACGGCATTTGCGAAGCGCTGGGCGCCACAGCTCGAGTGGACTATACGCGCTGCTACCCGGCCACCGTGAATACGCAACGCGAAGCGGATCTCTGCGCGCGGCTGGTGCGCGAAACCTTCGGTGAATCGCAGTTAAAATCGGACCTACCGGCCAGCATGGGCAGCGAAGATTTTGCCTTTATGCTTCAACAAAAGCCCGGTTGCTATGTCCGCATCGGCAATGGCAGTAAAGGCGATTCCGGTTGCATGTTACACAATCCGCATTATGATTTTAACGACGACATTTTAACGACCGGCGCGACTTACTGGTGCGCCCTGGCCCTGCGTTATTCCGAACTCATCCAGGCCGAAGCGAATTAACACCGGATAATCTTATGTTACTTCAGACCGTACAACAAAAATCACGCCCAGCCATAAACATTGTACGCTACATGTCCCATATGTTGAAATGTGCGCTACTCGGGTTGACCATATTGCTGGCCGGAAGCTGT
>JAGRMX010000174.1 GCA_020441025.1 Leptospiraceae bacterium | reverse complement strand
AGTACCAGTAATCGGGACAACCCTCATAAAGATTGTCGTACGAATCATCAATGTGACCATTAGCCTGCAAAATATCCATCCGACCATCCAGATCCATATCCGCCAGCGCGCCGCCCCAGCCAAAGCGGTGTTCATTCAAAGCGTTGCGCGCGCCGGCGGCGTCTTCCAATGCGGCATATCCGTCCGCATCGATCCGGCCGTTGTTCAACCATAACAGACTGCCTTCGGCCTGCAAGCGTTGGTGCACATTGGAAACATATATGTCCATTTTGCCATCATTGTTTACATCCCCGGCGGACGCGTTCATACCTTTATAGGTATCGTGTCCCGGCTGACCGACCAGCGGACCGCGCACGGAACGCAATCGCCGGCCGGACTCATTGATGAAAATCTGATCGGGGCCGAAGTCATTGGCCAGATACAAATCGGTATAACCGTCTTCGTTAAAATCGGTCGTGGCCACATCCAGCGTCCAGCGTTCCCCCTCCAGACCGATGCGATTGTTATCCAGCTTTTGATAACAGATAGAATCGCATTCACCCGCGCGACTCTCATATAAAAAATTCGGGCCGGCGTTGTTGGCGTTATGCCAGGTGCGATGCATAACGTTCAGCATGCGGCGATCGCCCGCGTATTCCGGCGGCGGCAGTTGAAAAATATTAAAGCGGCGGGGTGGATCATAATCGCGTAGATAAGGGCCGATGGCGTTGGCCAGCAGAATATCCAGGCGACCATCCCGATTCCAGTCCAATGCGTTGGCGTCGATACTGATGGTATACTCGGTGATTCCGGCGGCTTCCGATATATCGCGGAACTGCACGCGACCGGTTTCTATGAATTCATTGCGCAGCAAACGCGATTGGCCGTAACCCAGACTGAGCAACAGATCCGGATCGCCGTCGTTGTCCGCGTCATAAAACAGAGCGCCCGCAATCACGCCCCGGCTTTCGGGGTGATACGCGATTTCGCGCAGCACGGGCACGGGCACGCGTTCGAATCTAAACGCGCCGCGATTCAAATAGAGGGCGGCACGATCGTCCGGATGTTTCATGGGATTTGTCAAAAACACATCCATCCAACCGTCGTTGTTCACATCGGCGACGAAGGCGCCATCGCCCACCGAGAGCAACCACTTACCCACATTGGCCATGCGCGGATCTACTTTCGCCAGCAAATCACCCGGGCGACCCTGCAGGCCGGAATGCTGCGTGGGAATGCCGCGCAATTGAAATGGCACATTCCGCATGCCGGACATCTGGCTGCCGTACATTCCGCGAAAGCCGATTAGAATCAAAACGCCTATGAGAATCAACGGTGCGGACTGCGCCAGCACATGCCGACCGGTCGACATCGATTGTCGACCACGTTCACTTTTATCGGTAACGAAGCGGTGAATATGTAGATACGCGAAACGCAGACTGAATACCACAAACGCGGCGTAAAAAATCGTATTTAAAGTATAAAAGCGATGCAGGATCAGATCAATCAGCGCCACCAGGAAGCCCATGGCCACCTGCAAACGCGGGTTGGGCGGCGATGTGCCCGGATCGGTGATCATAAAAAAAGTAAACAAATAAAAAGCCGGCGAGGTCAACGTGCCCAGTACCAGCATTTCGGGCGGCACATGATGGCGGGTGATATAGGCCCGGATGGCCACGTTGGCGGCGTAGCTTACCAGAAAAGAAACAATCAACGGCCAGCGACCGATGCGAAATACGAATAGAACCAGTGCGGCACTGACAATGAACACGGCCACCGCCGGCGATCCGCCCCACTGATAGGCCGGCGCGGCACTGATCATGTGTTGCGAAAACAACAGCGAGAGCACAATGCCCGCCAGAGAAGGGTTATATACGTGACGCCCGCGAAACGTCAGCACATACTTGGAAGCGATAGTAAAGAAAACGGGCAGTACCGCCAGGAAAGCGCCGTGGGCATAATTCATTAAAATGGATAACGAACTGGCGCTGATAATGGCGCTCAGTGGACACAGCAGAGTGCGCCTTCGAAACACAAAATGCAGCAACATATCCAGTGCGGCGGCCAGTCCGATGGTAAACAGGATCTGCCAGGGACTGCGATTGAAGCCCAACAGAGTTATACCCACCAGAATGTACGCCCAGAGCAATGCCAGAAAGGGCAGCCGCGGATCTTTGCGCGTGATCTTCCAGTTGGCATCCAACGGAATTTTTTTCAATAAGACCGATGCAAGACTCATATGCGCGCCGCCTCCAGATAGTAAGGACCGGGTCGCAAGTGCTCTCGTGGATGTTCCCGATCGAACGATACCAGAAAGTGACGTCCGTGAAATTTGCGCCGTACAAAACCTTCCAGCGCGGCATTTAAGGGATCCAGCGCGTCGAGTCCGCACAGAAAGTATTCGAATTCGGAATTACGATGGGCCCGATAAACGGCGTGTAATAGCGCTCGAAAAATATCCGGATTATTATCTTGTATCAGAATAGTATGCAGAAAGAAATATTGTAATACGCTGTTCGCCGGAGGCAGACGTATGCCGCCCATAAAGCGACGCAGCAGGTTTAATAACGGACGTAGAGTCGCAATTAACGGCGCGTAGGAAACAATGCGCGTTTGTTTAAAAGCGCGTTGATCCCAGACACCTGCTATGCCTACCAGCTGCTCGCCGTGCAGAGCCAGCCAGAAATCGCTTATCTTTAAGCCATGATAGTAATCTTTATCTAATTTTTGAAATTCGTAGCAGGGATAAAATTGTTTGCGCGGTCCTTCCCGATCAAGCAACTTCTGCATGGCGGCCATATCATTTGACTGCGCGCGTCGAATATGCAATGCAGGCAGATTTTTATTCCGTTTGCGCGGAGGGCGCGATTGTAAACTGACCGCATGAGTGATATAGGCGCCGGCCGGATGATAAAACGGCAAACCCGCCCGACCCGATCCCAGATACTCAATGGCCTTGCGATTATCGGCCACGATGATGGTCTGCGCAAATTCAGTTCCGCGCATTACGTTTGCATGGATCCAGTGAAAACCGCGGGCCAACAAGGTGCCGTTGCGATACTCAGGCAAGATACGCAAATCCGAAAAATAGCGTACGAATCGTTTTTTTCCGTTCACGAATACATGTCGACCACCGGTACTGAACACCGCCGCAATACGCGTTCGCTCATTGCTCTGGGCCGCAAGCGAATCGTGTCCGGCATACACTTCCGGTTGCTCGGTCTGCACACCTGCGCATAGAAAAAAGTCCGGCTCTCGTTCCAGCGCAATGCGAATGGCGCCGGCCATGGGCGCATCCCGGAATAATGCGCACAACTCTGAGTTGTCTCGCCGGTCGGCTTTGTGTGCAATGAAACGCGGCAATATTGTTCTCCGGTTTGATTATAACTGAAATATTTCCACCGGTTTCCCGGCAAATCACCGGCTTTCAGCGCATTGCCGGCCGCGCGGCCAGGGCGATTTCCACCCGCCGATTGGCGATTCTGCCTTCCGCGTTGTTGGGATACAGGGGTTCCGTGCCTCCGAGGCCGACGGCAGTCAGACGACCGGGGGCGACACCCAGTTCGATAAGGAGTTCACGTACATTTTCGGCTCTCTCCCTGGACAGTCGCAGATTATGAGTGGGTGATCCCAGATCATCGGTATGGCCGGTTATAACCAGTTCGGTATCCGGATTTAAGCGCAACCAGCGGGCCACACCTTCGAGCACGCTACAGCCTTCCGTTTGTACCCCGGTAGCATTGGCTTCAAATTGAACGCCTTCCAACGTGGCGGCCCCGTCCTCACGCAGGGCCCGGGCCAGATCGACACCGCCGGGGCGCATCATTCGCCGCCGGGTCGAGTCCCCCATATTCGCAAATGCATCGGAACGGGCCTGGTCGGGGTTCTCCGGACGGATTGCCGGGGACTCCGATCCGGATGGCGTACGTGAACTCAACTCTTTCAGGCTGTTTTGAATGCCATACCAGAACTGTAGCGGCCGGACCCGATATCCGGTATTTTCCAAAAGCCGCCGGGAAGTCACAGTTGGAGTAGATCGACCGGTCCGCCGCCCACGATCGAGGGACTTAGCGGGGCGCACCGGAAAACAAGCCGCCGCTATCAAAAAGAGGCCGGCCAGACTGAGCAAAAAGAACAGCATAATGAGAATAATCGCATGAAAAGGATTCAGGCCCAGGATCGGTTTGCACGCTAAATCCGGGCATGTAAAGCCTCTTTCCTGGCGGTTTTTTGAGATTGAGCGGTGCATCGAAATAAAAGCGGGTTTGCGTTCATTGGAGGATAGCTATAAATGACCGACCGTTTTCCCAATGCGCTATTCGAAGACCAAAACCGATCGATCCGCTCAGAGGACCGGATCACACCGATATTCGACCGCCGCTTTCCAATCAGACGGATTCATCGACACGCGTCACACGATTCGCGCCAATCTCCGGGAACGGCAACGCATGGAAGCGGTCTTCGGTCCGGAAGTGATTCGACTGGCGCGCCGCTTTCATTTGTGTGCGTTTCTACCGGGCCTGCTTTCGGGCGTTCATGTTCAGGGTCTGGATTGCTTACCGCTTGCACACGAGTCCGCGCCCATACTGGCTTTCGCACATAAGAAGCTGCTGGATGTGCTCGTGATCATTGAAATCCTGGCCGGTCGTCCGCTGGATCGCTTTCATAATATTACCATCATCGGACAGGCCGGATTATTTAACGGAATCTATGCTTATCGCGATTTGATTCCGAACGCATTGAAGACCCCCCGAACCGCGCCCGCTCTGGCCGCCGTATCAAGTCGGGCCGCCCGTACGCTGGAGCGCTGGTTTCGATTGGTAAACGCTCATCCCGTGTATCGCGAAGGCAAAGATGTGCCCGATACGGAAAGCGCCTACGTCGATCCGCACTTTGGCGGCGCGTACATTCTGGGGAAAGACTTTTCAGACTTCAAAAAATTCGCGGCCCGGGAAACGCGCGATACGATTATCCAGGTACTCAATCACATGAATGCGGATGGCCTGAACCGCAGTCTGATTCTGCTTCCGGAAGGCGGTTACGGTCATGATGGTTCCATCAAAGAGCTGCATGAGTTCGTGGCTCTCGCCGCGCATCGCAAACAAAAACCGACGTATACCATTACCATAACATACGATGAGCTGTGTCCGGATCGGTTGGGTCGCATTGCCTCATATGTGCGCATCTGTAAACCCGCTTTGCCACCAACGGAACGCACTCCGGATTCAACTCGATTTTTTTTGAATCAATTGCGCAATTCATTGGTGCACGAAACTGTAATAGTTCCCTCCCACGCCCTGGCCGCCGGAGTCCGCTATTTTCGGAATCGCCGACAGACTTTTGGCTGGAATGATTTTATGAAGCGGTTGTACCTGACACGCGATCGTCTACTACAATCCGGACAACCGGCCGCCCCGACACTGAGCCGGGATGATATGTTTAAGAAACACGTGTCGCGCTTTCGAAGCACGTACGGCGCTCGTTGGTTACGTCGGGGTCGCGGGGGACTTATCTGCCACGAGCCTTCCATTGGTCGATACAATCAAAGCGAACGCAGTGTAGACGATGTGGAATGGAATTATAATCACGTTCGACATATCCCGGATCTAATGACGGACTGAATCGTTTCGGTGGAATTATAACTCCAGCTCTTCACACACTGCCCGCACAATCGCGTGCTGCTCGACCGGTTTGGAAAAATAACGATCGAATCCCAGCTCCAGAAAACGGCTTCGATCCTCCGGCATGGCGTACGAGGTTACGGCAAACACGGGCGTATGTTGATAATCTTCCATTTTACGCATGCTATGCAACAACTCGACACCATCGAGCTCATCATCTCCCAGATTGATGTCCATGAGCACAAGGTCGTATTTATAACTCTGCAGCTTTTCCAGAGCGGTGAAGGGATCCGGAGCCAGGTCTACTCTGAAGGCATTGCGGGTTATTAACCGGGCGCTGACGTCGGTATGCTGGGCCTCCGCCACGCCCGAACTATCGGCCTTTTCGAAAAACTTTTGCATGATCAGCGCACTGATGCGGTCATCTTCAATGTACAGCAGGCAAATCATCCCGAGACGATTTTTCAATCATGGGCGGGCAGCTCAATTCGAAAAACAGATCCTTTATCTTTTTTACTGTCAACCAGTATGCGGCCGCCCAATAACTCGGTGTATCGGCGGGCGATGGCCAATCCCAACCCGGAACCTTCGAAACGTCGTTTCTGACCGCTGCTCTCCTGGAGAAAAGGATCGAACAGTCTGTCCAGAAACTCGGCCGACATACCCACACCGGTGTCGCGTACTTTTACACACAGGAAAGGTTGCCCCTGCCGATCGGATGCCGGCTCTACCGATATATCCACACCACCGGAATCCGTAAATTTCAGCGCGTTACCGATGATGTTATTGAATACCTGCACCAGCAATCTGTCGTCGGCATGTACATAACCGTCGGGTTGCGTGCTTTCAAACGATAACCGCAGCGATTTACTCCGGGCTATGGGCTCCAGGTAAGAAATCACTTCTCGGACCAGTGCTGTAAGATCGACTCTCTGGAGAGTTAGCTGAGTCTGATGAGATTCGAGACGCGAAAGTTCCAGAATACTCGTCAGAGTTTCGAGTAACCTACGCCCACTCTGTAGTTGTAAATTTGCATAATCGTGCAGTTTAGAAACATTTTCTTCCATACGCATGATCTGGGCCAATCCCATAATTCCGTTCAACGGGGTCCGGATTTCATGAGACATATTCGCCAGAAAGTTGGATTTGAGACGATTCATTTCGTCGGCCATGTCCCTGGCTTCCTTCAATTTCTCTTCAGCGGTTTTCCGATCGGTAATGTCATAGCGGATCACCATATATTGGTATGGCATATTGTTTTCATCGAGAAATGGGACAATGACGGTATCCGTCCAATAAAGTTCCCCATCTTTATTCAGGTTCTTAATTTCTCCGCGCCACACCTGACCGCGCGTAATGGTCTCCCATAGATTTTGAAAGAATTCGGGCGGATGAAAGCCCGAATTCATTAATCCCGGATTCTGTCCAATCAGCTCATCGCGGGTGAAACCGGTCACCCGCGTATAGTTATCGTTCGCATATGTGATGTTCCCGTTACGATCGGTAGCGGATACCAGAGCGGAGACATCCAGCGCGTACTGTAAATCCGCGATCTGTTGTCGCTGGCGTGTAATTGCGGTAACATCCTGCATCGTTCCGCGCAATCGCATGGTTTGATCGTTAACGCATTCTGTACGCGCA
>JAGRMX010000173.1 GCA_020441025.1 Leptospiraceae bacterium | reverse complement strand
ATACGCGCACCACTTCCGCAAAACCGGTACCGTAGCTTTTGATATGCCCTTCCAGATGGGGCCCCATGATGGAAAGCAGGTAGCGATACTGCGCCTGCAAGCTCTGTTCGGTAACCGGTTGCGCTTCGCAACGACCCGGTTGAAGGCTGCCACACAATGTATGGTTGCGCATCCATTCAAAGGGTGTGATACCGGAGGAAGGCCAGGTGGCCATGCCATGTTCGCGTCCGGCTTCCGCATGAAAAACGACCGCATGCCCTCTGGCGGCCAGAAAGCTACGATGCCGTTCAATTTGCGGCATCATGAAATCGTTGGCTCCAACCTGAAAGAATACAGGTAATTTGCACCGATCGGAAACCTGCGCTCCGGACACACCGAATAATCCTCCGCCTTCATGAAAAACGGCGCCGGCAAACACAGTTTGTCGTAAATACGAATAGTTGCCCAGGAACACAGCGCCGGCCGACCAACCCGCCGCATATACCCGATCCCGATCAATATTATAATGCCTGTGCATGAATTCCAGCAATGCGTCCACTTCCGGCGCGTATTGCCGGGCGCCTTCATACCATAGGCCATGTTCCTGTGCCATCGGTCCGATTACGATTGCATTTCGCCAGATTCGATCGGTACTGTTTTCAATTGTTTCGCTGTAAATCTGAAACAGCAGATTGGAAATATCTACCGTGCCGTGAAACACGATGATCATGGGTGATGGGGTATCCGAAGAATAATCCGGACCGAAGTACATATAGGTGTCCATGCCGGCAGGGCGGGCAATGCCGTTGATCGGCACTCCGTCTCGCCCGCAGGATGGATCCGCCGTAGCAGGTCGCAACAGACCCAGAAAACACAACGGCAGGATTACGGCCAATCTCAATGTAAATGATCGCATGCGGATGTATACAATTCCGGGCGATGCGCGTCAAGAAGCGGACGATGATCGCACTGATAAATTCCCCTGATAGAAGGCTCCGGATTACAAGAACTGTGTTGTTCCGAATTCGTCCAATACTGGCAGGGAAGCATATCTCGTCCAAACTATGTACACTCTAATATTGAATCAGTTTAAGCGCGTACCCGCATATTGTTTCTGTGCCCTGTTGCTTTTTCCCGATACCGTGTTCACGGAGCCCTCCGATCCTGACCGAAGCGAATCCAGTTTAAATGAATACCTGAGTACCATCGAAATAGAGCATAACTACCAGTTACAAATAGATTGTTCCGATTCGGATTGCGTACGCTTCGAATTCGATATTTCCGATTTCAGTGATCGTCTGGATGATGCCATGGAAACCGGACGCGCTCGTATTCTGATACGGTTCCCGCCCGGCAAATATAAACTGGAATCGGACGATCTGGAAGATGTGCTCACCTATATGCGCGAAATCGCAAGGCGCGACGGGCAGGTCAGTATCGAGCCCATTCATCTGAATACACGCGGCGAAAGCGGCCACCTCAGCATACCGCTGCTCGGCGATTTGATTACCGTCGGCTATGACATATTCAGTCGAACTTATACCTACTTTCGTTACAGTGCAACCGGACAGTACCATGCGCGCCTGATTTATAATCCCATCGATCGGACGATTATCGAGGCGTTTTTCGTTCATCGGGGTTATGGCGATATATGCACCACCCTGTACACGGAATGTGAAGTGGTGGAATATCTGGACGACGAGCTATTCGACGCCATGCTATCCGCACGCCTGGCATCCAATCGATCCACCGGTCGGCCCGTGCGCGTACGCTTTAACAGGCAGGCCGCTTACGTGCCGGCCTTTGAATTAAGTCTGCAAACTCTCGAACGCACGGACGATTCATTGCGCCTGTATAAATGGTTGATCGCGGCCGGCGCGACCGAACGGCGCAGTACCCATCGTGAGCGTTTTATCGGTCTGGAGGCGGCGGTGGCGGCGATTAAATACTCTATTCAGGTGTATGATTTGATTCAGGCCGTGCGCATGTACGCCCCCGCCCGGGATCGTATTGCGCGGGTTGTTTATAAAAGCAATGGAACACCCGATGGGGCCGGCGCCATGATTGACAGCGTGGTCTTTGCTCCGCTTCCGCCGGATGTGGATTGAAGTTCGCTCAGTGCGTTGCTTTCATTGTTAAAACAAAACGCGTACGCGCGGTATCCGGTTTCGGAGTGATTTTGATTATGATTGCGATTACGCATGCCCCATCAGGGATCATGATTCCCGCGTAGCGATTCCAGATACTCGGTCCATTCAATTGGCAATAGATTCTTTTTTTTATTATTACAATCTTTGCAACAGGGCACGAGATTTTCTTTTACCGATTTTCCTCCGCGTGAAAGCGGAATCACATGATCCATGCTCAGCTCGGCGGGCGGAAACTGTCGTCGACAGTAATAGCATATTCCCGTGGCACGCTTGCGTTTCCACCAGGCGCCGGCCCGCAATTCCCGGGCGCGTTCTTTTTCGCGTTTATATTCCCGCGACTCGGGCGGGACAATCACTTCGAAATGATCAGAGTTTTCCGGTTCGAACTTCATCATGCGTATCCCGGTACCAGCGCACCAGGTCGGGCATGGACACGATGCCGCGCACCAGGCCTTCATCAATCACGGGCACCGAACGCACATGCCGATCACACATCAGATTGAGCACATCCCGCAGGCGCGTTCCGGAGCGAACCGAAACGAATTCTTTATCGGCAATCAAATCGCCGATTTTCATGCGCATAAAATCCCGGTTCTCGTCGAAAACTTCTTCGTACGACAGACGCAACAATTCAAATGCGGTCACCATGTTCTGCGGTCGTCCGTCTTTCATCACCAACAATCCCAGAAAGCCGTTTTCCAGAATATAACGCGCCGCTTTCGCCGCCAGATCGCCTGCGTCTACGGTCATGACTTCGCGGGTCATCACTTCATCCACGGTAGCATCCAGCATTCTGCGCGTGCGCTCCAGCAGGCGATCTTTGAGATCCTCATTCATAATACCATCATCCATCCAGTAAGAATTTCAATACACCCCGATCCACCAATTCCTTGTTGATGCGCTTTTGAATATGCATGCGTACGTTTTCGGCCACTTCAATCAGAAAGCGGATATTTTTAGAGTCACGTCGACTGTACTTACCCAGATAAATCGGCTTCATGAAGACCAGTTTCCATTTTACCGGCAGCGGAATTAAATTCAACGGCAGAGGAATCTTCGCGCCGATGAATTTCTCGGTCCAGTCGAGGGTACCCAGATTCAAATGCGCCTCTTCGGCGCCGATGACGCATGTAGGAATAATCGGCGCATCCGCCATCATTGCCAGGGAAACGAAACCGGGATTGAACCCCTGCAGCTGATACATTTGCGTGCTGGGTTTAAAATTGCCCGCCTCCGCTTCCGGAAACAACAGCAACAGATTATTGCGTCGCAAGATGCGAATGGCCTTCTTAAAATCCTGTGGGATGTACGCCAGCCGATTGGATATCTGGCTGAAGGTGTCATTGGAGTGCCAGAAGTTATGGCTCATGGTGCGGGGCATACGCCGGGCAAACTTTAAAATTTCATTCTGAACTATAAGCGCGTCCCACCCCAGCACACCGCTGTGGTTGGGCGTTACGATTACGGGACCTTTGCGCGGAATGTTTTCGAGGCCTACCGTCTCCAGGCGCACATAGGCCCGCATGGCGTCCAGAACGAAGTGCGGAATCCCCCGAAAGATAAAATAATCGAGGGGACGTCCGTTGAATTCATCCAGATCGGGCGACTGAAAATATTTGGAACTCATTGTAAACCGGCCACCATCCAGACGAATCGCGTTGATAACTATCGGTCACGAGCCGACGGCGGCGTCTGTCGGGAAAGCGACACTGCCGGGCTAAAACGCTTCTGTCAAGCGGGAATGGCGTCGTCCGGATCACAAATACGATCCGTGCCGTTTTCCCAGAATGAAAAACAAATGCATACGATCATACCGGTGCGACGATCCTGGATCAACGGCAAACACGTTCGAATCATGCGGGGGATGCCGCGTTCTTGATACAGCTTTTTTAATTTACGGGTCTGCATTTCCGGCCCGCTGCCGCGCACAACATATCGCAAGCCGGGTTCATAAGGCGTCACCCGCCAATGCGATTTTAATGTATACACGCGCCGCAGACCATTGTAGACGATTTCGACCGCGTTGTCGGCCAGCGAACGGGACTTAAACACGCGCAACGCCGCCGCGTCGGCGCGCATAATCCAGATCGGACCTCTGGTATCGGACCAGATTACCACACGATTGCCGGTATAAATCAATCGAAAGCGACTGCCACGCTCAGCATGCCGGTTGCGTTGAGCGCGCAAATCGGCGAACATCTTTTCATCCATGGGCGGTAAGCTCAATCTACGCAGCGCGAAATCCAGCAGTGTTTTCCATTCACCGATCAAGTTGCCCGCCAGCAATCGTCGATCCAGGGCCAGATACCCGACATTTACATCCTCGCCGGCCGCTTCCTCTAATCGGGAAGGGACGGACGAAGCCGCTTTCCGCTCTGTGGATAAAGTCGAGTTGTCTTCCAGAAAAATGGAATCATATTGATTGTGAAAGTTACGCCAAACGCGCACCGGGTCCAGGCCTTCCTGATACAGATGCGGTAAGACTTTGTGTCGCAAACGATTCCGCAAAAACTGCGTCGATTGGTTGCTGGCATCTTCACGATAAGCGATATCATAATGCGCCACCAACCGATCGATTTCGGATCGAGCGAACTTTACAAGGGGTCGCAATAAAACCATGCCTTCCAGTTCACGCCAGACAGGCAGAGTGCCGAATGCGTCCGGACCGCCGCCGCGAATGAGATGAATCAAAACGCTTTCCAGATAATCGTCCGCATGGTGCGCCGTAACCACAACGCTGTTTGCCTGGTTCTGACTCAATCGCCGGAGTTGCCGATAGCGCACCGAGCGCCCGGCCGCTTCCAGACTCTTGATACGCGCCCGTTCGGCGAAGCGGCGTACATTCAACCGGGAAAGATAGACCGGCAGATTCAACAACCGGCATTCATGACAGACAAAATCAGCATCGGCTTCACTTTCGACACGGAGACCATGATCCAGGTGATATACCACAGGGGTCGCATCAATGTTACCGATGGCATGCAATTGCGCAAAACAATGGGCCAGCAACATAGAATCGCGCCCGCCCGAAACCGCCAGGATATAGCGCATGCCCGGCTGGAATGTCCCGGTCGGCAATCGCTTGAGTAAGATGTCAGACAGTTCGGAAATAGCTCAGTCTCCCGGTATATCTGGCCGAACATAGGAGCAAAGACGCGCGTAATCGACGCCCGGCTACGTACCGGACGGCGCAAATCGAGTTGAACCAGTTCGTGAATCTATCCTTGCCAGCTTTCTTGATCCGGGTCGTCCGGTCGTGTCGATTTTGTCGGGCACAAAATGAGCTTTCGCCGGCCCTCGGATTCATAAACAAAAATATATTAATAGAAGAACGCCTTACAGGGATAACGCGCCGCCAAATTTTCGCTTCAACTGCGGGAATTGCATTGCTTATAGCCACAACCGCCGCCTTAAATGCCGAACCGGCAGTCTCAAAGTTAATTATAGAAGAATCCGCGGCATCCGAATCGTCCGCTGAGATTGTCGCGTTAAATGGAGCCCGATACACATTGCCGGCGGATGAGCGTCTGTTCACGCGGGCGCTTGAGCTGGAGTTTTTCGTCCGGGACAATCGACTGCATGCCCGTGAAATCAACGGAATCGACGCCCCCGCGGCCCGTGTTCTAATCCACGATTTACAATGGAAGTCCGGCGAGTATGTCTACGGGCACATGGAGATACCCGGAAGGCATGTATCCTACCGATGCAAATTGTGGCGGCGCGGTGCGGTGGTTTATTTACGCATTTATGAAACCAATCGCTATTCCACGCATCGGTTGGTGAAGCGTTGACGCCTGCTCCCGGCGGGGGAATCCTGTCTTATGTCCGTTCTGTATCGACTTCTGGACGCGGTGAAAACGGATTTGAGCGCGCTCCTGCCCGGCACCGGAGTGCCGCTTTCACGGCAGGCCGGTCTGCGTTTGTTGCTGTATCTGGCGCTGTTGGTCTATATCATCCGGGTATTCTTTCTATTCCTGACCATGGTTCCGGGTTCGCCGTTCGGTGAAAATGACCCCGGGTATCGATTTCAAAACCGGCAGGAAAAAAGTATTGAGCCCGATGGCGAATCGAACAGACAGGATTACGGTCCGACGGTTACCGACCCCGGAGCAATCTGATTCATAAGTATTCACATTTGCAAGTAACAGGTTTTGCCGTTCTATTCGGAATGGCCGGAAACAGTGACTGATTTTATTCAAAATCCCGCTCCATATTATGTACTCGAAAACCAGGTCATGCGCTACGCCTGGGGAAAGACCGGGTCGGATACGATAATCAATCAACTGCTGCAATCCGCCGGTCGCGAACCGGTGAGCGACGGACCCACCGCCGAGTTATGGATGGGCGCGCATCCGGCCGCACCATCGCGCCTACGTCATCCCGCAGAGGAAACCGAATACCGATTGAATGAAGTGATTCGTATGTATCCGGCTCACTTTCTGGGACCCAGACTCAACGGTCGCACGCATGAACTGCCTTTCTTATTCAAGATTCTCAGCGTAAACCAGCCGCTCTCCATTCAGGCCCATCCGGATCGACGTCTGGCTGCGGTTCTGCATGCTCGCAGTCCGGAACACTATCCCGACAAAAATCATAAGCCGGAGTTGGCCATTTGCATCCGCGACATGGAAGCACTGATCGGTTTTCGCCGTCCCGAACAGATTTCCGAATACTTCCGATTCATTCCCGAACTGGGCCAATTGTGTTCCAGCGGCGGAGAAGTGTACGGCACATCCATTCCGCCGCGGCCCGAGTTACTCAGCAAAGATCAAAAACGATTGTGGTTGAAGCAGGCCTTTACCAATCTTATGCGGGCTACGCCGGGTGAAATACAGGAAGCGGCGCATTCGCATCGCATTCATCTGGAGATGCTGCGCGACTCTGACACGGAGTTGAAGGTAGAGGACCGCTGGTTCCTGAAATTGATGGACATTTACGGTCAACGCGACGCCGGCATTTTCGCCGTATACTTTTTAAACTATGTAAGCCTGAAGCCTCAGGAGGCGCTGTTTCTGGGTGCCAATGAACCGCATGCGTACCTGACCGGGGATATAGTCGAAATCATGGCCGCTTCGGATAACGTCATTCGAGCCGGACTGACTTCCAAGTACCGAGATGTGGATACCCTGGTTGAGATGCTGCATTATCAATACGGGCCCGCCAATGTACTGGTG
>JAGRMX010000172.1 GCA_020441025.1 Leptospiraceae bacterium | reverse complement strand
ATGGTGGCCCTCGACAGAATCCGGCTTATCGGCGCGCTCCCTTTTCTATTAATTGCTTTTCGACATGATTAAATAAGCCCGGGCATCGCATCCATCGGAAAGGATGGACGGCCCGACATCCTGTGAATCAACACCGATTGTCGGGCCGCCTTCTTCGGCAAAAAGAGTACCGGCGATTAGCATCCAGAGAAGCACGGACGTTAACAACCAGCTGCAATGCGCAACACGCGTGAACGTTCTTTGCGGCATGATCTTAACCAGAACAGTTCGGTCAGGGGATAATCCACATCCGGTTCATACCGAACGCGCCGTTTTTACCGGTTGATGTGGACATTCCCTGCGGCCCCGCAGACTGCTGAAATAGCGGCCTGCTGGAATAACTTTCGGTGGGTTACTAAAAAGCTTAACGCGGCCATTGAAAAATGTGAAAAAAGGTTGACTTTTTGTGCGGTGCATAAAATATAGTGCATTGCACAAAAAACAGCCCACAGGGCAACCAGAGGTGATATTATGGCAGCTATGGAAACACTGGAAAATGGAGCTCGCGATCTCTTAAACGCGGGATTGGGTGCTTACCGCACCGTCGAAGCACGTATCAACGAAATTCAGAAGCAGGTTGAGCAAAATTTCTCAAGCCTGGTGAATTCGGGTGCGGCCGATAACTCCGAGACCACAGTTCAATTGCGACGCTACCTGGATCAGGGCATCGCCGCGGTTAAAGATGTACAGGATCGGGTAAACAGCGCTTTGCCGCGCTCTGCTTGATAGGGTCTGCGCCCCGCACGGAATAAACCACCTGTGGGGCGCGCTGCTTGCTTATTGGCCTGTTGCGGGCTCGTCCGCTCGAACCGGGAGATCGGCCCACCGGGTCATGAAAAAAAATACGCCGGTGGTAATCACTCCAATGACGGCCGCAAGGGCATAGGCCCAGATACCCGACAAGCTGAATACAATGCCTTCCGCCTGCCCCTCGTTGTACAGATACATCCCCTGAACCAATCCCATGAACAGAAGCGCTCCACCCGCGCTCAGAGCAAATACCGCGCCCCCTGGACGTAAGCGCATCAGCCCGTCGCCCGACAGAAACAGCAACAGGGCCGTAACCAGTTCCGCTGCGGGGAAACTGCTATCAAAAACATTAAAGCAGGGTGGCGGATTTAACGGCGCGAAATCGAAATAAAATACTCCAATCCAGTATCCCAGAATAACACAACCGGTGAGTACGTGTATCACGGCCAGAGTACGGGCGATGGGGGCGGAAGGTAAGCGCATGGCATCCGCAATCGCCGTGCGGGCCACTTTGATCAAGTTGAAAAGATTTTGCATTGACGGGCTCCCTGCCGGGGGGTGGCAGGTAGCATGGCTAAAGCAGATCCCAATAAGGCATTCATTGAAAGTATTCAGAAGGGCTATCCCGAAGACGGCGATTGTCTCTATCTGGGCGCGGCGATGCTGGCGGGTGAAGTGCTATCGGAAGCGGCCATTCAATTGCCGCTGAAAAATTTTAATCGGCACGGATTGATTGCCGGCGCAACCGGTACGGGCAAAACCAAAACGCTACAGATTGTGGCCGAGCAGCTTTCCCGACTCGGCGTTCCTTCGCTGGTCATGGATATCAAGGGCGACCTCAGCGGTCTGGGTGCCGCCGGCACCGCCGAAGATTTCATCGTCAAGCGACACGCAAAATTGGGTGTGAAGTATGAGCCCGGTGCTTCGCCGTTGGAGTTCCTCAGCCTTTCGGATGAACCGGGTGCACGCTTACGGGCTACGATCACCGAATTCGGCCCGATTTTGATGTCACGCATTCTGGATTTAAACGAAACCCAGACCGGCGTACTGTCTGTGGTATTTAAGTTCTGCGATGACAGCGGACTTTTACTGTTGGATCTAAAAGACTTGAAGAAGGCGGTACACTTTGTGGCCAACGAAGGCGCCGACGACATTGCCGCCGAGTACGGATCGATTTCAAAATCATCCGCCAGTACCATACTCAGAAAGATTGTGGCGCTGGAACAACAGGGCGCGGAGCATTTTTTCGGCGAGCAATCGTACGAAATAGACGACCTGCTGCGCTGCGATAAGGACGGCCGGGGAATCATTTCGGTCGTGCGTCTCACGGATATGCAGAGCAAACCGGCGCTGTTCAGTACCTTCATGCTGCAACTCTTCGCCGAGGCCTACGAACGCTTGCCGGAAGAAGGCGACCTGGCCAAACCAAAGCTGTGTATTTTTATCGATGAAGCGCACCTGGTTTTTAAGAACGCGTCCAGAGCATTACTGGAACAAATTGAAGTCATGGTAAAGTTAATTCGTTCCAAAGGCGTGGGCATTTATTTTATCACTCAGAATCCCACCGATGTACCCGGACCGGTTTTATCGCAGTTGGGTTTGAAAGTTCAGCACGCTCTGCGGGCCTTTACCGCGAAAGATCGTCGAGCCATCAAACAAACCGCCGAGAACTTTCCGCTGAGTAAGTTTTATGAAACCGACCGTGTGTTAACCGAAATGGGAATCGGCGAAGCGCTGGTTACGGGACTGGGACCAAAGGGTCGCCCGACACCGCTGGCCTGGACCTATATGCGCGCTCCCGCCTCGCGTATGGACGTGCTATCGGAAACAGAAATTCAGAAGATCCTCAAAGCATCCGCTATCTTAAAAAAATACAATCAGGTTATCGATCGGGAAAGCGCGTACGAAATTCTGACCGCCAAAATAGAAGCACTGGAATCGAATGCCGGCAAATCTACCACGAAGAAAGCGTCCAAAAAGAAGGCTTCCGGTCGCAAAGAGAAATCCACTCTGGAAAAGGTGCTGGATAGCAGTGCCGCCCGCCAGGTCGGTCGAACCCTGGCCAGAGAAATCACCCGCGGCCTGTTGGGTGTAATCGGAATCAAACGACGCTGAGCGGATACTTCAACCCATGAAATCGGGCGCCGGAAGAAAACATCGCCATCCTCCGTTCCGCACACCGGCAATTATGCCATAAGTTTTCAGCAAAAAAGCGTAGCCCCGTCGACGGCTTCTGTCATAAGCTGCGCGCATGACAGAAGCATCTATTCGAGCGTTGGATGGTTTACGCGATTTGACTCTGATCAAATGGTATATCATACCTTTGATGGCGATTGTATTCTATATCTACGCAGTAGAGATTAAGAAAGCCCGTTCCTCCGGAAACTGGAACGCAATCTTTGCGGGACTGACTCTGTTTGGCATGGACTGTATCAACGAGACCTGGAACGGCTGGGTATTACAGCTGACCGGCTATTCGGCCGTATGGACCGCGCCGGGCGATACGGCGCTACGTACCATGGTGGGCTGGAACATTGAAATCATATTTATGTTTTTGCTCTCGGGAATTATTTACTATTACACTATTGAAGATGATCCCGCTAAAAAAATCCTGGGCCTGCCAAACCGTTGGTTCTGGGCGATCGGATACGCCGCTTTCTGTGTATTCGTGGAAGTGCTGCTGAATATGGGCGGCCATCTGGTCTGGGCCTATGAATACTGGAATCGAAGCTGGAAAGGTATCTGGTTGATTTTCTTGTTCGGTTACTTTCATTTCTACGTGGCCATCATCATCGTTCTGAGCATGAAATCACGGCGCAACCAGGTGCTGACTATAGCGGGACTGTTCGTAACCGCAATTGTTATGAATGCAATCGCCATGGGCATTCTGGGCTGGCAGTATTGATGGGAGCGCGACTCAAACGAGCCGCGTTGATCGTGTTAACGGCGCTGATCGTTTTTACGATCGGCGCCTATCTGAACCCCACTCCGTCCAGAACTTTCGCGGAGGTCTACGCACCGGTGGACCCGAGCATTGTTGCGGCTTTGCAACGCTTTCGCACCACTCACCCGCCTCGCACTATAAACGTTTCCGGCCGGGATTGGTCATACATCACAATGGGAAGCGGCGAGCAAACGGTGATTTTTCTGCACGGCATGACCGGCGCGTACGATATCTGGTGGCGGGTGCTGGAACCGCTGTCGCGGAATTACAGAGTCATTGCCGTTACCTATCCGGCCGCCGATCAATTAGCCCAACTGGCGGATGGTGTGCTGGCCGTTCTGGAGAACGAAGAAGTGCAAGAAGCCCACTTTGTGGGCACATCCCTGGGCGGTTATCTCACCCAGTACTTAATGGCCAGGAACCCCGAACGTTTCTTATCGGCTGCGTTGGCCAATACTTTCCCGCCCAACGATCGTATTGCCCGGGAGAATCGGGTATTGGGTCGTCTGCTGCCGTACTTACCGGAGTGGGTAATCATGAACGCGCTGCGGGCCAATACGGAACAGAAGATTTATCCGGCCGCCGGTTACTCGGAACCGGTGCGAGCCTATGTACTGGAACAGGCGTACGGACGCATGCAAAAGGATCAGTTTGTCGGCCGCTATCACTGCGTGGTGGATTCGTTTACAGCGCCGCCTTCAAATGAGATTGAGTTCCCGCTATTAATTATCGAAGCGGACAACGATCCGCTGGTGAGCGTAGAATTAAGAACACAACTAAAAGAAGTCTATCCGACCGCCGCGGTGGTTACTCTGCATGAGCGCGGACACTTTCCCTATCTAAACGCGCCCGAGGAATACGCAGCTAACCTGCTCGAGTTCTGGTCCGCACTCTAAATCCGCGTGATAATTTCGGCCGCCAGATATTCGCGTTATCGATATATAGCGGCCGAATTGATTATCAGTTCGAGACAGTTACTATCGCCGGTTACTATCTGAGTCGTTAAATTTTTTTTTACCAGGACGAGCAATGTACGACACCGGTTGTGATTGTATTCAGTCAGAGACGATAATTCTTATATCTCAAGCATATAAAACAGCACGGCGAACAATCCGTCGGTTACGGCGATTAGAATGATTCCGTTGACCACCGCTTTCGTGGTGGAATCGCCTACGGCACTGGCGCCCGTTCCGGTTTTCATGCCCTGAAAACAACCGACGCCGGCCACCAGCGCGCCAAATACAATCGCCTTGAATAAACCGGTACTCATGTCGATGATATTCACCGCCGACAGCACCTGATTCACATACGTTACCATGGGATAGCCCATGGATAACAAAACCACCGATCCGCCGATCAATCCCAGAAAATTAAAAAAGATGGTCAGGAACGGAATCATGGTGGTGGCCGCGATGATGCGCGGTATCACCAGAAATCGCATGGGCTCCAATCCCATGGTATTCAGCGCGCTGAGTTCTTCATTTACTTTCATGGTGCCCAGTTCCGCTGCGAAGGCCGAGCCGGAGCGACCGGCCAGTATCACGGCGGTTATCAACGGTCCCAGTTCGCGAAACAGGGACAGCGCCACCAGGTTGGCCACGAAAATCTCCACACCGAATTGGCGCATGGGCACGGCGGATTGAAAGGCCATAATCAGGCCCAATAAAAATCCAATCAAACCGATAATGGGTAAACCATCCGCGCCTACTTTTTCCGCCACGTGAATCGTATCGCTCATTCGCAGGAGTCGTGGTCGCAGCACAATTTGCAGAGAATTGTATAAAAACTCGCCCAGGAATAGAATCAGAATTTGAATCTTATCCACCAATCCGTACGAAAGGCGTCCGACGGTATCCGGCAAATTGGAAAAGAGCGAATCGTTTTGTTCCAGCGTATCAAATTCGGCTTCACCATACATCTGGATGAGTTTTTGAATCGGTTCACTGGCATGCAAAATTTCAAAGGGCGCATGCCACTTTTCTTCCGCCAGCCGTTCCAGATTTTTAATAAAGGCAATACCGGCGCCGTCACAATAGGCTACCGCCGCCAGATCAATCGTAATGGACCTGGGCGGATTGTGTTTGAGAATATCATCGGCCCGCTTCCAGATGGCGCCCATTGCATATACGTCCATGCGCCCCTGTAGCGTTATCCGGGCGGCGCCTTCATTCAGTTCACAGTTCAATGTGGCCGGCATACCGATGCTCCTTAATAAGAACCGGGCGCATTGTTTCCCGTACAGTATCGCTCAAACGCGATTCTGTTTGACACCAAATCCAAACGAACGGATTATTATTATGTCTCCCGTACAAGGAACGCCATAAAATTGATAATAGCGCTCGATAAATTCGGTTCATTCGATGCAATCGATCAGCGATCATACTGGAACTCCTGTACGAGCGCTACAGGCGAGCTTCAAATGCCAGGTGATATACGGGAATGAAAACAAAGACATGCTGAATGGCCCTGTATTCAAAATCGTCCATTGTGGGCAATCCTGTGAATATTTTGGTGTCAATTGGCCGGAAAACCGACTCCACAGATAAGGGCTAAACATGGATTTATTGCATCCGGAACTCATTGATATTCAAATTCGCCTGGGTATTGCCGCATTGTGCGGTATTGTGGTGGGCCTGGAGCGCGGTTACCGGGCCAAACCGGCCGGCGTACGCACCCACATGCTCATCAGCATCGGAGCGGCCCTGTTCATGATCATTTCGGTGAAAGTGGCCGAACAATCGTATCAAAACGGTTATCTGAACGCGGACCCGGCGCGTATTGCAGCCCAGATTGTAACCGGCATCGGTTTTCTCGGAGCGGGAGCCATCATCCGGAACAAAGGCCTGGTGCTGGGCATGACCAGTGCCGCCACCATCTGGTGTATGGCGGCCATCGGCATGGCGGTAGGCGCCGGTCTGCATACCATCGGCGTGTATTGCACGGTGGGCATTGTCCTGATTCTGGAACTGCTGGCCTTACTGGAAGACAAGATTCGACTGCGCCGCTTTCGCTACATGATCCTGGATGTGATCATTAAAAAAGAAGCCCGGGTGCAGGAAGTCCGCAAAACTCTGCGCGATATGGACGTGGTTTTATCCCAGGAAAGCATAGATACCATCATGGGCGAAACCCATTACCATGCCACCGTTTATTTTCGGGGCGATCGGGAAGACACGCTGGTCAAGCGCGTGAACATGATCAAAGGCGTGCAGGACGTGATTTTGTTGAGTCACAGTGTGGCTCCGGATTAAATCGTACCGGCGAGTGTTGATGGCACGCAAAGGCCCGACCATACTCAGGCTCCGGGTTGTTTATTCAGAAACGCAATCAAATCGGCACGGGCTACATCATTCTGCTCGCCGGTTTTCAGATCTTTGACCCGCACGGTCCGGCCCTCAATTTCCGCATCTCCCAGGATTAACACATACCGTCGCTTCTTACGATCGGCCAGTTCAAACTGCTTACCGAATTTTTTGGTGGGCTCCAGCGCCGCCTCGCATTCGATACCGGCCGCACGTAGTTCCATGGCCAGTTGTAATGTAGAATCTTTTAATTCGTCGGACATCAGGGTCAGG